>CAMWIF010000038.1 GCA_947174225.1 uncultured Porphyromonadaceae bacterium
CGACCACGTCCCGGCCCCCCCAACCCGCCCCAACCAAACACCCCGCCGCCCCCACACAAACCCCCCCCGCCGCCCCACAACACGCTATCGCGCCCCCCCGCTGCCTGTTTTGACCACTTATCACTGTTTTTTTACCTTTCAGAACATAAAAGACCTAAAAAATTTGCATTTTTCACAATAAAAGTGTTAAATTTGTATTTTACTATTGGCGGTTAACGAAGGTAACCTCTAATGGTAAATATGCGCGGACAGATTAATCAAACCAACTTAGTGAACATCAATAGGACGATTTTAGGGAAACTAAGCTTGAATAATTGAGTGTTTTATTAATATTTTTTAACCTAACCTTATTATTAAATGTTAAAAAGAAGATTTGATGGTAAGACGATTGGCACACTATTCATAATGATTATGTCGGTGTGCTTATCGGCGTATGCGAGCCTACGCTCTGCAGACGCATGGACGCTGAATCCCTCGGATTTTCGTTACGACATGACGCTCTATTTCAGTATGGCACAAAAAGGGTATGAGAACCTTGAGGCTTATGAAATCGGAGCTTTCATCAACGACGAATGTAGGGGTCTCGCAGAAAACCTTGAGTTGCCTGAGGGTGAAAGTTGCATGTATATGCGTATACGCAGCAACAGCGATGAGGCGGAGGAAGTAGTTTTCAAAATGCGTGAGAAAGCCACCGGCAAAATCACAATTCTGGAAAGCAAGGATGCAGCTACCTTCCTCTTCAAACCTAATGAGATGGTCGGCATACCCTCCGATCCCTACATCTTGATGCCCTACTACAATGTCTCCATTGAGGCAGGCGACAATGGGTCGGTGAATTTCACAAACGGTATGTATGCCGAGGGTTCTGTAATCGAAGTGGAAGCAGTCCCTGCGGAAGGTTACCATTTCGAGAAATGGAGTGACGGTGTGACTGAGGCAAAGCGTTCAATTACAGTTGACGCTGACATTGAACTAACAGCCACTTTTGCCGTGACAAGCTATCAGGCGGTATTCAGCATTGACGGCACAGAAATTGCCACTCTTTCTGTAGATTATGGCAGCAAGATTGAAGCCCCCGCCGCTCCCGAGAAGGAGGGATACACTTTCAACGGCTGGAACGATCTCCCTGACACAATGCCCGCCAAGGACCTTGAGATCACCGGCAGCTATACGGTCAACTCATACAAGGTGACGTTTATGATTGACGGCACACTCGTTGAGGAGGCAGAGGTAGCGTTCGGTTCTGAAATCATTGTCCCTGTCGCTCCGGAGAAGGAGGGCTACACTTTCAACGGCTGGTCAGCAATTCCTTCTGTAATGCCCGCCGGTAATGTAGAGATCACCGGCAGCTATACCGTCAACTCCTACAAACTCACTTTCAAGCTTGACGACACTGTGATCGAGGAGAAAGAGGTAGCGTTCGGTTCTGAAATCAAGGCTCCCGAAGTTCCCGAGAAGGAGGGTTACACTTTCTCAGGATGGGAAGGACTTCCCGAGACAATGCCAGCTAAGGATCTTGAGCTTACAGGCACCTATGCCATCAACTATTATAAGCTGACTTTCGTAATCGACGACACGATTGTTGAAGAGAAAGAGGTAGCGTTCGGATCTGAGATTGTAGCTCCTGCTACTCCCGACAAAGAGGGTCACAGCTTTGAGGGCTGGCTCAACTTCGTCTCCACAATGCCCGCTGAGGATGTCACAATTTTCGGAAGCTACAAGGTCAACTCCCACTTGCTCATCTATATGATTGATGGTGAGATTTTCGAGGAACACGTGGTTGAATACGGTGCTGAGATCAAGGCTCCCGAGGCTCCTGAGAAGGAAGGCTATACTTTTGCCGGATGGGAAGGACTTCCCGAGACGATGCCTGCCAAGGACCTTGAAGTTATCGGCAACTACACTGTCAACTCCTACAAGGCTGTGTTTACGATTGACGGCGAGGTAGTCGCTACTCTCGACGTTGAATACGGTGCCAAGATTGAGGCTCCCGAGGCTCCTGAGAAGGAGGGCTACTACTTCGAAGGCTGGACAGCACTTCCGGAGACAATGCCCGCTGAAGATATCGAGATTGCCGGTAGCTACGCTGTTAATTATTATAAGCTTACAGTCTACATAGATGGTGAGATTTATATGACAGAGACACTGGCATACGGCGCAGAGATAATCATCCCGGCTCCTGTTGCTCCCGAAAATATGAAATTCGAAGGCTGGACAGAGGAAGTTCCCGCTACAATGCCTGCTCACGACGTAGTGATCAACGGCACCATGGTACCTGATGAGAGCACTTCCGTAATCGGAATCATATTCGATAAGGATGAAGTGGTTTCCATCTACAATCTCAATGGTGTGCTCCTTTACAAGGATGTGAAGGTGAATGAGATTAAAGAAAATCTCACTCCGGGTCTCTACATCATCAATGGCAAAAAGGTAATGGTGAAGTAAACGACGCAAGTCAGCTTTGACCCCTAATCCAACAATGTTTATAATCAAGAAACAAACTAACACAACACCTTATGCTTAAATCAATTCCGAAGACGCTTATTCTGGCTATGTGCGCGACGGCTCCTGTTCTTGCCAACGGAGCCACACGCTCTCCGGAAGAAGCTAAAGATGTGGCTGCTGAATTCTTCAAGGCAGAACACATCAGCCGTCTTGCCAATAAGGATGCCCTCTCTCTGGTGCATGTGGTCAATAACGGCGCTCTAAACCCGGTTAGCTACGTGTTTAATGCCAACGACGGGAAAGGTTTTATCATTGTCTCCGCAGAGACTGAGGCTCTCCCCGTAATCGGCTACTCCGACACTAACATCTGGGATTTGAATGCTATCCCTACTGTCACACAGACTTTGCTTTCCGAGCCGGTATTCGAGAGCTATACACCCGTGAGACGCTCTACCCGTGCGGAAGCACAGGTGAAAGTTCTTGAGACTCCGGCATGGAGCCAGGAAACACCCTTCAACAACAATATCCCCAACCGTCGCCTTACAGGTTGCGTCGGCGTGGCATTGGCGGAGATTATGAAATATCATAATACACCTGCTAACCGTCCCGCAGCGCTTGTCAATTCCGGCGAAGCCGCTACATATGCGTGGGATAAGATGCGCATGGACAACTACCGCAGCGGTTACGAAGAGGATGAGTCAAATGCTGTTGCCACACTTGTGGCTGACGCTGCTATAGGTATCGGCACAGAGTTCAATCTGTCAAGCTCAAGCGCATTCGAAGTGAAAGTGCCCTATGCCCTGACTTCGATGTTCGGTTATGATGCAGGTGTTTCCTATAAGAAACTCTCTGAAATCAAACAGAATGAATGGGTTGACATACTCGTCAACGAAGTAGACGCAGACCGTCCCGTGCTCTTTAGCGGTCAGGATGTATCAGCCGGTCATGCTTTCGTGTGCGACGGTTATAAGGTAGAGAATGACGGCTCGACCATTATGCTCCACTTCAACTGGGGTTGGGGCGGCTCTGCCAACGGCTATTTTAATCCGGGCGCTCTCAATCCGGTGGTCAGCAAGGCTCACAGCTACAATGATCTCCAGACTATCGTCTACAACATCAAGCCGGCTACTAACAACCTCGAGTGGTCGCCCCTCCACCTTACCAACGATGAGAACCAGCCGGGTCTGACAATCGACGTGACCGACATAACTTCTGCCGATAGCTTCACATTGAGAGCCGGCACCCTGAAGAACATCTCTACCAACGATTTCTCAGGTCAACTCTCAATAGCTCTCTTTGGCTCCGACGGCACTATGAAGGGACTCCTTAACGACGGAAGAAACTTCAATCTCATTGCTCTGCAAGTAATGAGGTATGTTGATTTCACAGGTAAGCTTCCCGCCGGCATGTCAGTGGCAGCCGATGACGTGGTGCGCCTCGTGACACGTGCCAACGGCGAATCGGCATGGCTTCCTGTAGCAGGTGATCTCCTCGTTATGGGAGAGGCACGCGCCAAGAACGGCTCACTCCCCTACTTTACCATTGATCTCCCCTCCTCTTCAGACGACTATGAGGTAACAATGGCAGAGAATCAGGTGATAAAGGGACGTGACTATAGTTTCAAGGTAGTGGGCAAAAAGGCTGAGAACGTTATCACTGTTAAGGCTAACGGCTTCATCCTCACTCCCGATGCCAACAACAACTATCAGCTTGCCAATGTGCTTGCCGATCAGAAGATTGACATCATCGTGCAGAACGCAGCTGATGTGGTATCGAAGAGAGTTCTCTGGCTTACAGCCGGCAACCTCCAGAACCTTCTCGACGACAACGAGACAGGCACAGTGAAAGACCTTACCCTCTTCGGCACAATGAATGTGAACGACTTCGCCTTCATCCGTGAGCGTATGAGCGTTAACCGTCTTGACCTTTCAAACGTGACTATCACGGCAAGCGGCTCAAACCCTGCAAACGCTATTCCTACAAAGGCGTTCAAGGAATACCGCTCGCTTAAAACCGTAATCCTACCCAAAAATCTCACTACCTTCAAGAACGGCTGCTTCATGCAGACCGGCCTTACATCTGTAGAGATTCCGGCAAGTGTAGCTACCTTCGAGTATAATGTATTCGCAGGTTGCAACCAACTTCGTGAGGTAATCTATCGACGTGCCAATCCGGCTTGGGTAAACTGGTGTGTGTTCACCAGCACTCCGCAACAGCGCCTCGTAGTGCCCATAGGAGCTGCCGCTACCTATAAGTCGAAAGAGTATTGGCAGGATTTCAAGGAGATCGTAGAGGAGGAGAATCCCGCAGAAGCCGATCACTTCACCTTGACAGTGGCAGAGAAAAAGGGCTTGAACTTCACTTCTCGCACTGAAGGCACCGAGTTCGAAAAGGGCGCCAGCTACGAATTCCAGCTTGAGACCGACAATTCCTTCGAGGATGCCACAATGCAGGTATATGCCAATTCTACACGCTTAACCGCAGATGCAGAAGGTATCTACCGCGCCACTATTAACGGACCTACGCTGATTCACGTAGAGTTTATCCAACCTCAGCCTACTACTATCGACCAGACCTGGAAAATCACCGGTGATTTGGATGGTATAGGTCTTGTCACTGATGTTGTGAACGTTCCTTTCAACAAGTCGTTTGTCGTACGTGCAAATGCCATCAAGGTTCCTAAAGGTGATGATGCCGCCAAGTTCTATGGTATGGTGCTCACTGACAAGAACGGAGCCATTAAGGAGTTCATCTCTTCTATTATAAGCAACTACTACAGCCGCACCGGTGAGACCCTGACCTACAATTTCTATTGTCAGGTGAAGGAGGCTCAGGTGAAGGAGGGCAATAAGATACGTCTCGCCACTTCCTACAACAAGAAAGACTGGCAGCTCGTACCGGCTGAGGCAGACACCATCACTGACTGTCTTGAGGCAATCAATAACCCGGTGATCTATCATAACATCACTATGCCTGAAAGCGTTACAGGTGCGAGAATTGAGGGTAGCGCCAATCAAGTGGTACGCGGTATGCCTTTCAATATAAAGGCTTCTGCCATTGACCCTGCCCAGCGTGTCACTGTAGCTGTCAACGGAGAAACTAAGGTCTCCAACGTTGCTATCGCAAACGTTTCCATTCCGGCAGTCCTTGAAGATCTCGACATTACCGTCACTGTGAAGGATGCTGAGGCGGGCGACTATATGGTGTACAACATCCAGGAAGGTCAGTTAGCTGCCAAGCTCGCAGAATGTCCCGAGCGTGTCAAGCTTATCGGAACAATGTTCGTGAGTGATTTCGACGCTCTCCGTGCCAATGCAAGCACAATCATTGATCTTGATATGGCAGACGTCACCATCAAGGGTGCCGCTATGACCGGCAATTCAATTCCTGAGAACGCTTTCGCTCCCACAAGCTCAAGCAGTCTCTCAGCACTCCGCACTATAATACTGCCCAACGGTATCGAGCGCATCAGCAAGAATGCCCTTGCACGTTGCACTCAGATCACTGAAATCACCATTCCGGCTAACGTGAACTATATTGGCGATGGCGCCTTCTCTACCTGCGTAGGTCTGAAGAAGATTATCGCTAAGCCCAAAGTGGCGCCGACTTGCGGCAACACTTCTCCGTTCCCATCCAATCTTTCCACCATCACTCTGGAAGTTCCCAAGGGATCTGAAGAGAGCTACAGTGTGCCTTCCACATGGTGGGCAATGCTTCCGCTCTACAAAGCTCCTGCCGATCAGAAAGACTACTACTGGGTGAAGGTTGACAGATCACGTGTCTTTGTGAATTACAGCGGAAATCTCAACAGTATACCTGTAGGTACTGATGATGTCTATTTCTCAATTTATCTTCCCAACTATGAGCAACCCAGATCGAACAACGATTCATATATCCGACCGGGAGTTGCCTTCAAGCTCTACGATAACGGTGTGGATGTCTTTGCAAACTTGGGTTCATATCAATATGAATGGCAGAGTGGTTACTATGTCTGGCCCAATCAGCACCCGTGGAGTATGACGGGAGGTCAGTTGCCGCTTAGATGGGTTCCTTCGGCTACCTCAGGTCCCTGGGTACCTCAGAACCATGACATCGAGCTTTACTTCTACTATTCTATCAACTTTGAGAATAAAGAGGGTGCTAACGGTGTTGAGGCACAGGTCATCGAAGTACCGGAAGGCTGCGATTGGAAGAATGTGCCTATGAACTACTTCTATAATAGAAATAGCGAAGTCAAGCCGGTTCTCTATCGCGAGGGTAGCGAAATCAAGTTCCAGCTTTCCAATGCCGCTCCTAAGACTGACCTTGTGGTCAACCTTATGACCAAGGTGATGACCAAGCCCGGTAAGACTCCAGAATATGAGGAGAAAGAAATGACTCTCGAATCAGACAACGGTATCTATACTATACCCGCTCTCGAAGGTGATACTTGGATTAGGATTTCCGGCATTGCCAGCTACGATGAGGGAGATGCCATCCCTGCCGAGGCTCTCAACTCCCTTAAGAAGGAGGACACTGATACATTCACCGAACTCACCCTCACCGGAGAAATGAACGAAGAGGAATTCGAGATGGTACGTGAAAACTTCGGATCAGTGGAAACTCTTGACCTCTCTCAGATCCAGAGCAGTGTAATTCCTGCCAACGCATTTGAGGGTATGGAGAATCTACGTAGCGTAGTCATCTCCAACACAATCACTGAGATTGGCGAAGGTGCATTCCAAGGTTGCGAGAACATCGAAACCATTACTCTCCCCGGCGTGACCACCATCGGAGAAGGTGCGTTCGAAGGCTGTACAAACCTCACAAGCTTGATCATTCCGTCAGCAGACAACAACGGCAGCGCAACCCGTGCAGGTGAAGCCAACGGTATTACTGCTGACTCCTTCAAGGGACTCAATCCCAACTGTCTCATCTATCTCGGAGCCAACGACATCGCTAATGCTGAACATCTCAACATTATCCTTACCCAGAGTGGAACACGTGTGGCTGCATCCGACATCGTGCTCGACAGTGAGTATCCGTTTAATGCTCCTACCAGCTTCAATCTCGGCTCTCACTCAATTTCTTACACCGCTCATATCCCTGCCAGCTTAGCAGCCGACATCGATGAGGGTTGGAGAGGCATTATGCTCCCCTTCACTCCCACTGAATGGAAGTATGGTGTAGAATTCAAGGAGCGTCCCGGAAGCGGTCTGCAGATTGTTTCTCTCGAAGCCGACGCTGAGACCATGACGCCTGTCAAGAATCTTGAGGTCAACAAGCCTTATCTTGCTCATGTGGTAGCTCCCTTCGAGTCAGTGCCTGTGACCTTCATCGGCAAGTCACTTGTAACCCGCTCTGGAGAGGAAGCTGACGAAGAGGAAACCAACAGCAATGACAATGAGCTGACTGCAAAATATGACATTCCTGTCAGCCCCAATCCCGAGGAGATCAAGATTGAAGGTAAGAACTATACTCTCTACGGCTCACTTGACGGCGAGACCGTGCTTGGCGAATGTCTTGCCCTCAACGAACTTGGCAGCAAGTTTGAGGCATCGGATTCCATCAAGATCGGTGCATTCTCCGCATACATCTGTCTCAATTCAGGCGTTACAGCCAAGGAATTCCCCGTAGGAGAACATGCGGTATGGGTTCAGGAGCCCTCTGGAGTTGCTACCCAGCTTTATCGCGGCGACAAGATCGAGCTTAACTGCAACACCAAGAACGCTGTGATCTACTATACTACCGACGGTTCTGATCCCTCTGATGCCGAAGGCACAAGGACACTCTATTCCGCTCCGCTCGACCTTGAAGGCGAAGCTATGGAAATAAATGCTATAGCAGAGCGTAAGGAGAATGTTTCCGAAGTAGTTACACTCAACTTCCAGCTCAAGAAAGTAGACATCAACTACGACCTTGCTCAGAACTGGAACTGGATCTCCCACAATATGGAAGAGAATGTAGCTGTAGCTGACTTTGCTGCCAACAACAGTGTAAGCCGTATACTTTCTCAGACTCAGGAAGCTGTGCGCGACCCGAAACTCGGTCTTGTAGGTAATCTTAAAGAACTCGCTCCCGCCGTGGCTTACAAGGTATGCGTAGCTGACGTTGCCGGTGCAAAGGCAAATGTGGCAGGTTATGCATTCAACCCGACAGCCGCTGTCAAGCTTAATGCAGGATGGAACTGGATAGGTTGCCCAGTTGACGACGCAAGTCTCCTCATCTCCGACCTCCTTGCCAATGTTGAGGTTGAAGAGGGCGATATGATTGTAGGTCTTGAAGGCGTAGAGGAAGTTGATGCCGAGGGCAACTGGGCAGGTACGCTCAACAAACTCACCTCAGGCAACGGCTATATGTACTACAGCAACTCCGAGAAGGAATTCACATATAATATGGTTGCCGCCGAGGCTGATGCAAATGTGAAAGCTGCTCCCACAAGAACTGCCAACGACACTCCTTGGGAGGTAGATATTCACAAATATCCTTCAGTGATGCCTATCACTGCCGTTGCAGTTGATGCTAACGGTCTTAACGCTGATTTGGCTGACTATAAGATTGCTGCTTTCTGTGGTAACGAATGTCGCGGTATCGGTATGATTGTGAAGGATGTATTGATAATCAATGTTCACGGCAACGCCGGCGATAACATCGTATTCCACTTCATTGGTTCTGACAACCGTGAGATGATTACATCTACCGGCATCACATTCAAGGAACTTCCCATTGGTAAGTTCTCCGATCCCTACACCATTACTCTCGACGCCGTATCTTCAGTTGGCTCGATTGTAGTAGACGGCTATGAGATCATCACTGAAAACGGTGCCATCGTAGTGAAGGGTGAACTTGACGCCAACGCATCTGTTGAGGTTTACGACCTTGCAGGTAATCGCCTCGCAGTTTCTTCAGCTGTAAACGGCACAGTATCGATCAACGGTCTTGAGCCGGGCGTACGTGTAATTGTGGTTCGCAACGGTGCTAACGTCCTTAATAGCAAGATAATGGTGAAATAACCATCTTCTTCCTACATATAGTAATTTTTAATAACACGAAGGCTCGGCTTGATGTAAGCCGAGCCTTTGTGTTATTTGACATTTATACTGTGGTAAATAATTTCTTAAAAATATCCAAATTTACGTATACGTATAGCGATTTTTTTACTAATTTTGTACCAAAATAGAAAAAGTATTTCTTTCTTTAAAATTTTAGAGGGTTCTTAATCTATCTTTCTCCCTCACCCGGCTGAAATAATTGAGTGTTCATATATATTTTTTAACTTAACCTTATTATGAAATGATAAGAAGGAAATTTGATGTTAAGACGATCGGTGCATTGCTCATAACGTTTATGACGGTGTGCCTATCTGCATTTGCAGCAAATCGCTCGACAGATGCCTGGACGTTGAATCCCTCTGATTTTCGTTATGATATGGTGCTCTACTTCAGCATCTCCGCTCAAGGTTATGACAACCTCGACGAGTATGAAATTGGAGCATTCATCGATGACGAATGTCGAGGGCTCGCGGAGAATGTTAAACTGCCTGAGGGTGGCACAGGGTTGTATATGCGTATACGCAGCAACTCTACAAGTGCTCAGGAGATTAGTTTCCTTATGCGCAATAAGCAGACGGGAAAACTATACCATCTCACACCCAAAGGGGGCGACCCAATCGTCTTCAAGTCTAATGAGATGGTTGGTATGCCTTCTGATCCCTGTGTACTGTCCATCTTCTTCGATGTGAAGGTGACAGCCGCCGAGAACGGTTCCGTTGATTTCAGCGACGGCCTTTATGCAAGCGGCACAGAAATCAAGATTGTGGCTGTACCTGCCGAAGGCTACCACTTCGACAGCTGGAGCGACGGCAATAAGGAAGCCGACCGCACATTGACGGTGACAAGCGACCTTGACCTGACCGCAAACTTTGCTCCTAACAGCTACACAGTGGAGTTTAAGGTAGGCGACGAGGTTATCGCCACCAAGACATTCCTTTATGGTGAAGCAGTGGCAACTCCGGAGGCTCCCGTCAAAGAGGGTTACACTTTCACCGGTTGGGTTGATGTGCCCGCAACTATGCCTGCCAAGGATCTCGTGATCACCGGCGACTATACCGTTGCCACCTATAAAATCGTGTTTATGGCAGGCGACCAGGAGATTGAAGCTAAGGATCTGACCTTCGGTGCCGCTATCACCCTACCCGAAGCGCCGGCTAAAGAGGGTTACACCTTCACAGGATGGTCAGAGGTTCCTTCTACTATGCCTGCCAAGGATCTTGTGATCACTGCCAACTACACTGTCAACCACTACAAGCTCTCCTTCACTATCGGAGATGAGACAATAGAGTCTAAGGAAATAGCCTATGGCGCTGCCATCGTAGCTCCCGACGCTCCCGACAAAGTAGGCTACACGTTCTCAGGCTGGGGTGAGATTCCCGCAACCATGCCCGCGCGTGACCTGGAATTCACAGGCAGCTATAGCCTCAACAGCTATAAACTCTCTTTCGTGGTGGATGATGTAGTGATTGAAGAAAGCGAATTAGCCTATGGTGCAGCTATCGTAGCCCCTGCCGTTCCTGAGAAGGATGGTCAGAAATTTGCCGGATGGCTCAACATGGCAGAGACAATGCCGGCTGAGAATCTCACCATCTACGGCTCATATGAGAAGAATAGCCGTCTGCTCACCTTTATGCTCGACGACCAGATCTTCGAGGAGAGAGTGCTTATTTACGGTGCTGAAATCACCATTCCCGAAGTTCCTGCAAAGGAGGGCTACACATTCTCAGGTTGGAGCGAACTACCTGCCACAATGCCCGACAACGATCTTGTCATTACAGGTTATTACAAAGTCAACAGCTACAAGCTCACCTTTATTCTCGGTGATGAGACCCTTGACACAAAAGAGGTGACTTACGGTAGCGATATCACTGCTCCCGACGCTCCTGCAAAGGAGGGATACACGTTCTCAGGCTGGGGAGAAATTCCCGCAACCATGCCTGCCAAGGATCTTGTGATCACCGGAAGCTATGCACTTA
>CAMWIF010000039.1 GCA_947174225.1 uncultured Porphyromonadaceae bacterium
CTCCCCTTGCCATACTTGTAATCTTTCGAAGGCTCGTAGAGAGGCGTAACAAGGTCGAAAGGTATTGTGGTCTCTACAATAGGGGCAAGCGTCTCGCCTACGGTTATAGTTCTCCAAGGAGTATAACCGGGAAGAGGGATAGCCGCACCTGTTGAGCCGAAACCATTAAGCTCTTCAGGCATAGCATAGGCAATCACATATTCCCCACCCTGCTTGTTGGCAAGATGTGAACCACAATAATCGCCGGCAACGCCGGTCTCGGAAATCAATGTCCAGCCGTTGTCACCGTTCTTGAAGAGACAAGGGAAAGTGAAACCGTTACCCCAACCATTACTGCCCATCGGAGCATCAAGGTCATAATTGGTCTCATAGCTGGGCGACGTGCGGGCGAATCCACCCATTGCTCCGCTCTGAGGACACAGGAAAGTGGTGGTGCCGTCGGGCATCACAAAGCCTGTTGCCTCACTGTCAACCACGCAGCAGAGCGTCTGACCCTGAGGAAGAAGAAGATAACGGAAAGCCACATTGTTATCGCTCACTTCCATCTCCAAATCATAGACGGGCTTCCCATCCTTCTCGAATGTGATAGTCTCACGGTTAGCCTGATAATTCACCTTGCTCTTCTTGATGTTGGGAAGTGAGTATGAGTCGGTCACCTTATCGGCGTTTACCTTTCCGCTCATAGTAACACCGGAAGTGTAGTCGCCGATATTCGTTTTCATTCCGAGGGGTGACGGAAGTAGGAAATCCTTACCGTCATACTTCACGGAATAAGTCGGGATGCCATTCTCATCAGCAACGGTCACTACGATACGTCCATCGGGACTTAGAATCTCTCTCTGTGCAGCGTCGGCTGCGAAAGGAGACACCATAGCGATCGCTAAGGGTAACAATATGATTTTTCGTTTCACAATTATAATCTTTTATTTCAATATTTAATATTTGCGTATGGATAGGCAATCTCCGAATCGCCTATCCACACGACTATCTATCGTTTAGTCCATACCGTTTATGGGGAGGATATTGCCATCTTCGTCGTAGGTAAGCTCACACACTTTCAGGCTTCGGAGCCAAGACTTGCCGCCGGAGGGCACGCTGTCGTGGTGGAAGAGATACCACTTGCCGTCATACTCAACGATACTGTGATGAGTGGTCCAGCCAACTACCGGGGAAAGTATCTCACCCTGATATACGAAAGGTCCGTAAGGATTGTCGCCTACCGCATAGCAGAGCAGGTGGCTATCGCCCGTAGAATACGAGAAGTAGTATTTACCATTATATTTGTGTACCCAGGTAGCCTCGAAGAAGCGGTGAGGATCATCGGCACGGAGCGGTTTCCCCTCTGCATCTATCACCTGGATTGGACGCGGCTCCTCGGCAAACTGAAGCATATCCTTGCTCAGACGTGCGCAACGGCTCGGAAGCGAAGGAGCCTCCCCTTCGGGAAGGTAGGGAATCTCCAAGGCTTTGTTGTCTTTGTAACGCTGAAGCTGCCCACCCCATAGACCGCCGAAGTAGAGGTAATACTCATCACCATCTTTAAGCACGCATATGTCGATGGAATAGCTGCCACGGATCGGGTCAGGCTCAGGGATGAATGGACCTTCCGGACGGTCGCCCACAGCCACACCGATACGGAAGATGTCGTTGCGGTCTTTGAGCGGGAAGTATAGATAATACTTACCATCTTTCTCGGCTATGTCGCAGTCCCAAAGCTGACGACCAGCCCAAGGTATATCGGCAATATCGAGAGCCTTGCCGTGGTCGGTGACAACGCCGGTCATCGGATCGCCGTCGATGGAGAGGACGTGCATATCCTTCATCACATATTGGTCGCCATTGTCGTTCTCGACATTCTCACACTCCCAGTCGTGGGAGGGATAGATGTAGATTTTACCATTGAATATGTGCACACTCGGGTCTGCCATATAGTCAGCCGGGAAAAGGTATCTTTTTTTTGGGTTAAGCATTGGTTAGGGTCTAGAGTTTAGGGTTGAAGGTTTAGTGGTTTGTCAGTTCTTTTACCATGAATGGTTTCATATTATAGTTGCGGTCAAAGAGAAGAGGATAGTCGGTGCGCCCCGGAATCGGGAAACCGTTTTTCCACGACATACCGTCTTGAGTGCCCCACCAAGTGACACGCGAAATCTTATCAGCATGTTTCTTATATAGATCCATTACAGAGTCCATACGGTTGTTCCACGCCACACTTATCTCTTCAGGCAACCCCTCCTTATAAGGATTGAACTGCTCGAAATATTCTTTACGTTCTTCGGGAGTCATCTTACGGAAGTCTCTGCGGTCGCCGACATTTGCACCCCATTGCACAGTAGGAAGAGCCGACATATCAAGTTCAGTAATCATCACATCGCATCCGGTGCCGGCGAAATCGACGATACTCTTCTCATATTCGTCAAATTCCGGGTAATCCATACCTATGTGGCTCTGCATACCTATACCGTCTACACGGAGTCCACGCTTCTTGAGATCGTTGACAAGCTTCACATATGCTTCACGCTTTTTCGGAAGGAACATCGAGAAGTCATTGATATACAGTTCAGCGTCAGGGTCAGCCTCATGGGCATACTCGAAAGCCAAAGGAATGAATTCCTCTCCCAGAATCTCGTAGAAGGGTGATTTGCGATAGCTACCATCGTCTTCAATGGCTTCGTTGACCACATCCCAGCCTTTGATTCTCCCTTTGTAACGTCCAACCACAGTGGAGATGTGGTTTTTCATACGCTCCTTCAGTACCTCAGGGCTTACCTTATTGCCGTCTTTATCTACTACGAACCAGGGTGCCAACTGCGAATGCCAAACAAGGGCATGGCCTATGATAGTCATATTGCGATCTTCACCGTATTTCACAAACTTGTCGGCATCGTCCCAGAAGAACTCACCCTCCTTGGGCTGTATTTTCTCATTCTTCATACAGTTTTCAGCCACAATCGAATTGAAATGCAGGGTCACTATCGAATCAGCTTTCGGATCTTCCCCGTTGACGTGGGTAACAGGGATAGCCGCACCGATAAGGAAATCATTTTTGAAATGATCTTTCACGGTAGCTACCTCGGCAGGCTTCTCTGAACGGCAAGCTCCCACCATAGCGGCGAGCATAGCCAGGGTAATAAGTTCTTTTTTCATGAGTGTGGGTGTCATTTATTGTGACGCGCCTCTATCTCACGGTTGATTTCGTCGATACGGGCATCACTAAGTTCATACTTAGATATGATAAACATTGCAAGCACAAGAAGAAGAGCCGGAATAACTGCCACAAGCCAAAGAATACCCTGCTGTGCGAAGGGGGTCTGCATGGCTGCCTCACTATTGAAGCCAACAAAAGCAAGCACAAGACCCGGCACAACGCCACCTAATGCCATACCTGCCTTATAGAAAATGCCGGTGAGGGCGTTAACGATACCGGAGATGCGACGTCCGTGGGTGTACTCACCATATGAGATTACCTCAGGCACAAGTGCCCACATATAACCTGTGGCAACAATAACACCTGTGGATTTGATAAACTGCGCGATATATACAAGCCACATATGCTTCAACGCCGGAATCACTGACACGGCATAAAGCATAGCCATACCCACGATGGCAGTGATAAGGAAGATGTTGAACATTCCTCTCTTGCCAACTTTCTTCTTGATGGCAGGAATCATAGGCATAAAGATGAACGCCGGGATTGAGCCAAGACCCATGAAGATGGAAAGCTCGGCAGCATTGCCGTGCATATTGTAGTTGATGTAGTAAGCTCCTGCGGAGTTGGCGATAGCCATCATACCGAAAGCGGTGATAAAGAAGAAAGCAAGTATGCGTAGAGGGCGATTGTGCACAAACTCCATCCAAAGATCGGATACCTTCACATTTTCTGTCTCTGCCTTGTCCATTACCACGCGCTCTTTACACTGTGAAAAGCAGAAGATGAGCAACATTAAGCCAATGGCTCCATAGATAGCCATTGTGCTTAACCACGCGGAGTCGTGGGTAGACATATCCTCAGTCTCAAACGGATCAAAGAATTTCAATACAATTGGAATACCCATACCTACTGCAAGACCACCGATATTTGCCATAAACATACGCACAGAGGTGAGCTTCGTAATCTCAGCAGTGTCGCGGGTCAATGAGGCATTAAGCGCACCGTAAGGGACGTTGACCAGCGTATAGCACATGGAAAGACCTACATAGGTGATATAGGCATAGAGCAGCGAACCGGAAAAACCGTTCCAGAAACAAAGTATGGCAAAGCCGGTAAGAGGAATACCGCCAAGAATGAGATATGAGCGATATTTACCCATCTTAGGATCGTGCTTATCAACAAATGTACCTACTAAAGGATCCCAAATCACATCGATTATACGTACTATAAGGAACATCACCGCAGCCACAGCCGGATCAAGACCATAGACATTGGTGTAGAAGAAGAGGAGATACATACTGATGGTCTGATAGATCAGGTTCTGTGCGAGATCGCCCGATCCAAACCCGATACATTGAAGCATCGATACCTTATAAAAGCCCTTCGCCTCCGAAGGTTTCGCCGCTGAGGCGTTCACTGCTAATTCCATGACATTATTTTTTGGTTAGGTTTAGTGTTTTAACGTAGAAAGATGTGTCGGAATTGTCTGATTCCGACACATCCTTCTCATATGATTATTTCATAAGTATTTTTTTACCGGCACATACATAAAGACCTTTCGAAAGATTGGCACCATAGAGGGAGTCGGCAACTTTCGCGCCCATCATATTATAGACAGCATTATCGACCTCTCCATTCTCTTCCTCAATCTGCGCCACCACACTGTAAGGGTCATCGTTGGTGGCAAACACGTGCTTGATGTGAATCGGCTGACCACCGTAAGCCCAGAAGCCCACGCGGTAGACCTCAGCGGTGTTGAGAGGCACGATGCTACCGTTGGGAAGGTTCTTCATCATACCATTCAGCTCACCCACCACGAGCTTGCCCCCGTTAAACTTGGATGTGTAGGGAGTTTCCCAATAACTTGCAGTGTCAAACACACGGAGCTCCACACCGTTATGCTCCTCCTCATTCAATTCGGCAACAATGTAATTATATCCGCTCAGGTCGATGGGGGTGTTATATTCCCAACCGCCGAAACCCCACTGTCCAGCTGTGAATACTCCGGTTTCAGGATTGAAAGAGCCGTCGGCAAAGATCTTGGGATTGAAATATTGGAAATCGAATACGAAGTCACCCTCAGAGGGTTCGGGAGTAGGCACAAACGGAATCTCCTCGGAATAGGCAACTTTCGGATCATCAATGCCCATAGTGGCAAGCATCTCCGTAGCGTAGCGGCAACCTAATACACGGTAGCCGTGAGCGGTGAAGTGGAGGCCGTCGCCCTTCTGCGGAAGATTAGCAGCCGAGATTACGTGAGCAGTTTCAAGATTCTTCGGAAGCTTCGCGATGATGGAATTCATTCCACCGCATACACCACCCATCTCAGAGCGTACCACCTCACCTGCAAGAAGAGGAATTGAGTTCGGTTCCAGGTTAAGATCAGCGAGAAGATCATCGTAAATCTTATGTACCTTGTCACACCATTTCTGGTCGCCGTTGTTGCTGCATCCCTGATGGAGAAGTATACCCTTTATCACGCCATCTTCCTGCGCTTTCTTGGCACATTCCACCAAACGGGCATAGGGAGCGTTGTCATACTCCTTCATATAATTGCGGAACCAGTCTGCCTCGTTCTTCAAAGTAGAGGCATCATAGTCCTTGTCGAGATGCTCAATCTTACAGCCGCCGATAGCCACCGCCACAACACCCACTTTCACATCTTCCGGAAGATTATCCACCATAGTGCGTCCGAAATAGTCCATAGGGGTAAGACCGGTGTAAGAGCGCACAAGCGGCGGAGTCGCCACATACCACTCCCCTTGCTTCCTTGCGGGATTTGCAAAGTCAACGGCTGCCATCATCTGAAAACGCTCAGGCACATTCTGACGGTCGATCGGCTCGATAGAGGCATTCCCCTCCATATTAGACTGTCCGAGACATATGTAGATATGGAAATTGGGATCGGCTGCCTGAATTGATGCTACGCTTCCGCATAGCATCAATCCGGCTATCATTCTCTTAATATATTTTTTCATGACGTTATTGTATTTTTAAGTATTCTACAATTATGAGAGCATGATTATGCTATCAATTTTTAATCATAACCTTCTTACCACCGATGATGTAAAGTCCGTTGGGAAGACCCTGAGCAGCTTCCTCAGCAGCTACACCTCTTCGGAGACATACACCCTGCATATTGTAGACATCCACAACACCCTCTTCAGCCGTATAGATGTTCTCAACACCGGAATCGGCATTACGATCGTTGGCAGGGAATACAGATTTCAACTTGAATTTCTGACCGCCGTGGCTCCAAAAACCGATTATATAAAGATGTGAGGGATCAAGTTTACGTCCGCCTTTCAACTTCATATTCTTAAGGTCAATCACGGCACGTGTAGAATTGTTGAATTCCTCAATATAGCAATCGGTCCAATAATTATCGACGTCAAACACACGGAACGAAAGACCGTTAGTCTGTGGTGACTCAATCTCAGCAATAAGATAATTGTAATCTGAGAGGTCAAGACCACTGCCAAACTTCCAGCCGGCAAAGCCCCATTGGCCTGTGGAAAATTCACCTGTCGCTTCGTCGAAGCTACCGTCAGCCCAGATTGAAGGATTGAAATATCCATTCTTTATAGGGAAAGGAGTAGATGTGAAATGAATAGTCTTGCTCTCCTCCTTACCGTTAACATTGTATGAGATCGTGCAATCGGTCTCACCGATGCCACGAGCGTTGAGTACGCCATTGTCCCATTCCAAAATTTCAGGATTGCTTATCTCAACGTCGATGTCGCCCTGCACGTTGAAATCAAAGCCTAAGCCACGGTCAGCGATAAGGGCAGCTCCGGTGATTGAGCCGGTCTGGATAAGACATTCCGAAGGCACACTTTCCGAACGAGGCGAAAGATAAAGGTCTACGCTCTGAACCTCCGGCAACTCAAAGCCGGCATACTCGGCAAACCAATGGTAACCTGACCACATACATCCTTCCGGGTCGTTGAATTTTGTATAGTTACCTTCGCTTCCGGGTATACCATCAAATTGTGCCAACAGTTCCGGACCGGTGAAAAGCATCCAGCCCACGTTGCCGGTGCGGTCAGCAAGGAGTTTGAAGTTCGCACCGAAACCGGCTCCAAGCATCTTACCAGTGATACTCTTTCCCCATGACGACTCATATTTTTTAGGCAGCCAGTCCATCTCTGTCACGAGCATTGGAGCGATCGCTGCACAAGGCTCAATCTGGTTAGCCCATCCGGAGGCAAACGATGAGTAACCGCCGCCGTAGCTGCCACCAAGCTCATGGCTCGGCTCAATCGCGTCGCTACCATACCAACCGGGGTATACGTGTACGGCATAACCGATGTTCTTACCTTTAATGGGATACTTCGCGAAACCGGCATACTGCGACTGATAGCCTGTACCGGGCACCCAAAGTATATTCTCACAACCACATTGGCGCATAATGTCCACAATCTCCTGGAAGAACTGGGTCAATGCCTTGTTGCAGGCATCGCTGCCGGAACCATACACACCGTCAGTGCCTTTAATCTGCACCGGCTCGTTAGCAAGCTCAAACATTACATAAGGATTCTCGGTCAAAGCCTTCTGCTGGGCTACATAACCCCATACCCTTTTAAGGTATGCATGGTAATCATCACCTACGGCAATCTTTTCGGGGCATACACCCGGCGGACGCATAACGACATAGAGACCCTTCGAGATAGCGTATTCAGCCATCGGGATAAACACCTCTTTAAGATATTTCTGGAAGCGACGGATATCGAATGCGGCAATATCATTCTCACCTGCGGTCCACACTCCGGGAGTGTTGCTCCAATATGGATCCATATGCATACGGATATAGGTAGCTTTCCAGCCTGCCCTATCCATCACACCGTCAAGTATGTCCTTATTGTACTTGAGGCACTCCTCGACATTGTAATTGTTCCACTTGGAACCCATTTCGTTAAACCAAGGGCTATAGGTCTGTCCGAAGCCGTGAAGATTGACATGGTTGCCATCTTCATCTACAAGCCAACGACCTTCTACGTGGAGCTTAGGCATCGGCATACCGGGCCAGGCATAAGCCATTCCCGTTGTCAATAGCGCCACAAGAAACGCGAGTAATTTGATTCTGTTCATGATATGAGAGATAGTTAAATATTATCGGAAATTTTTCAGATCAGAAGATTATTTGAAAGTCCAATAGTCGATATTGAACAGTTTCGGACCTTTTCTACCTTTGAAGAGGAAGTAGATATCGTGTACGCCGGGCACCTCAATCTGCGCCGGAGCCTCGATATACTGCCAGTTTTCCCAACCGCCTGTGCCAGGCACATCAATCGTAGCCACAACCGGACCATCGAGCGAATCCATTCTTACCTCAATCTGACCACCGCGCAATGCACTTGCCACAGATGCTCCAACGGTCTTAGGACCACCACTCATAAAGTTTACATTTGCCAACTTGGTATAGTCGCCGTTATGGATGTCTGCCAGATATACGCCCGTAGCAGCGTTAGGTTCGGTTGTCACTCCTTCACTCCACGCCATAGTCTCAGCCTCGATACGACCGTAAGGATTGAAAGTGGCAATTGCCGGAGCGCCCTCCTTTGTGGGGAGAATTGTCGGGATAGTTCCGTCAGGGTTGTATTCAAACGGCTCGACACATATGCTACGTCCGAAACCGCCGCCTCCGGGAAGCTGACCGTTGTGATAGAAGAAGTATGATTTACCTTTGTAATCGGCGATACCGCTATGGTTGGTAAATGAGTTGGACTCATCTCTCTGAGGCATTATCACACCCATATATTTCCAAGGACCCGTGGGTGAATCGCTCATAGAATAGGCAATATGCTCGGGTATGCCACCTGCCGCGTATACCATATAATATTTTCCGTTACGCTTGAAGAACCACGGACCCTCCGTGTAAGATGACTTATATTCCTTACCCGGCTCCATAGGCACCTCCTTGCCCTGACCGAACCCTTCGGCATCCGGAACAAGTTTCTGCACCTCCCCGTCGAAGGAGATCATATCCTCATTGAGCTTCACATAATATATGGTTGGATTACCCCAATAGAGATATGCCTGACCGTCATCGTCAATGAACACGGTGGGGTCAATATAGTCCCAACTGCCATCGGCAAGGGGTTTGCCAATTGCGTCCTTGAAAGGACCTATAGGTGAATCGCCCACTGCTACACCGATAGCCATCGCACCTGTCAATTTAGAATGGAGTGGGACATAGAAATAAAACTTCCCGTTACGCTCGATACACTGTGGTGCCCAAGCACGGTCGTCACCCCAAGAGAAATCTTCGATAGCGAGTGGAGAACCGTGGTCGGTCCAGTTTACCATATCGGTTGTGGAATACACTCGCCACTCCTGCATCCAGAAGAAATCCGCCTTGTTCTCATCATGACCTGTGTACACATAAAGTGTGTCATTATGAACCATCGGCGCGGGGTCGGTGGTGAAGCATGTCTGCACTAACGGGTTTGTGGCTGAGGCAGCAGCCGCAATCAGAAGAGAGCCAAGGGTCAGAAAATATTTTTTCATGTTTATAGATTATACGAAAAGCATTTGTCAAGAATCGTCAGAGCCTAAAGATGAAAAGACTCATACCAATAGCGATTACTACCTAATATGACTCATAGCTATTAGAGCCACGACGAATCAACCGGAGAGCGATTACTGCCAAATCTTTTCAAAGCAAAATAGATTCAATGCAAAATTAATCTTTTAAGA
Source organism: uncultured Porphyromonadaceae bacterium (assembly GCA_947174225.1). Classification (GTDB taxonomy): domain Bacteria; phylum Bacteroidota; class Bacteroidia; order Bacteroidales; family Muribaculaceae; genus Lepagella. The sequence goes on from CAMWIF010000039.1 coordinate 9,848, forward strand.
CAGCACGGGCAATACATATAATCTTGAATACATTCTTATTTGTAGACATAGTATAATTGGATGTCACAAACACATTCGTATTTGTAACATCCAAGATGTAACATTTTACATATATACCTATTTATCATTACTTTATCCAACCCTACCAATTTCCCGAATGGTCTACCCTACCTCTTACATCACACTCCATCCCCATTATAAACCTCTTGACTATCCCGGTCAGCTCTACCAGATATAGCAAGGGTTAAGTTTACTATCTATACACTAAGGAATAAGTTCTTTACCAAAACATCTTATTTTCGTAGGGTTTCGATGAGGCAGGGGGTGGTGAGGGTGCGCGTCTTGGTGGAGAAGTTGGCACCGATCAGGAACACCGTGCGTGGGTCTGACCCAAAGCGGGCGGCATAGCCCTTCTCGTGGATCTGGCGCAGCGCCTCCTCCGCGCTGCCGTCTACCTTGAACTCGAAGATGTAGACGTATGCCGGCGTCTCGATCTGCATGTCGCACCGCCCCATGCTCGAGTGTATCTCCGTCCTTACCGACAGTCCCATCATCTTGCACGCTATCGCCATCATGTTCTGGAAGTGGATCTCCTTATTCGGTTCGTGCTCCGACTCCGTGTCCGCAAACAGGCTACGCAACCGCTCCATGAATGCCTCCGGCCTACCCTCGTTGACATCGCTGACAAACTTGGTGAGGCTGAACGTGTAGCTCCCTCCGTAGCCACGGAAGAAATAATTGGCAAGGGAGTCCCAGAACCCCCTGTAAACCTCCCGGTTGGGGAAGCCAAGGGTATAGTATCGCGTCGCGGTGTCATAATCCTTGATGGTCAGGTAGCCCGACTGATACAGCAACGGAACGAAGTCACGACTTATATCCGAGATGTCACTCAGCTGTTCCGGCGTACGCTGCTCCCCCTCAAGATTCGAGAGGAGGAAGCTGTGACGCTTGACAAGGTTGATGAGGTATGACGACGAGCCGCTTGTAAACCAGTAGAAGCCCATCTCCTCGGAATTGAATGCGTTCAGGACGCTGAACGGATTGTAGATGTACTCCCCACGCGAGGCGAAATGGTAGCCATCGTACAGGCTCTTGAACTCGCTCCACGTCTCATCAATGCTAAGACCGTTCTCCCCGGCGAACTCCTCAACTGACTTGCCGAAGTCACGGTGAAACTCGCTCTCGCTGATGCCGCACAGAGCATTGTACTTGGGCAGCAGCGATATGTCCATAAGGTTGTTCATACCGCTGAAGATAGACACCTTCCCGAACTTCGTGACTCCCGTGATCATCACGAATTTGATATACTCGTCACTCGCCTTCATAACTGAATAGAAACCCCGGAGTTCCGCCTTGATCTCCTCGTGCAACTCGTCATCATGTAGACAGTCAAGCATCGGCTTGTCATACTCGTCTATCAGGATCACAACCCCTTTACTAAAACGTCTATAAGCTAATCTGATTAATCTTTTAAATCGCTGGGCAAGGCTGCCTTGAGATTCAAGTTCATATTCCTCTTCAATATCAGTGAGGAGATTGTCTATATGGTCTACAACTCTCTGTACAC
>CAMWIF010000040.1 GCA_947174225.1 uncultured Porphyromonadaceae bacterium
CTTCCGGTAGATACCCCGTAGTGACACGCTCATAGCAATCTTCATCTTTCAATTTGGAGATGCTTACCGGACCGAAAATCTCATCGGGAGTAGAGAAGCGCGACATAAGGTATTCAAAAACCGTGGCATTTTCAAATGCACACTTGAGCCTGCGGGCAATCATCGACTTTCCTACCCCTGGCAATCCGAGAAGGAACATGCTCTCCCCTGCCAAAGCACTTAGCAGGCTCAGCCCCAACGCCTCATCCCTCTCAAACGTCCCCCTGCGCATCCCACCAAGTATCCCAATCACTTTATCCTTCATAATTTTGTCTTATATATCTCACAAAATTACTATTTATTTCGTTATAACCAAAAACCGTTTCCATATTAATGAAACGGCATCAATATATAATCCTATTTTATATGGAACTGAGAGAAGAGGAACTTACACGATATATTTTGCCGATGAGAGAGGGCGGCTCACTCCCTCTGCTCGGTGAGGCTTCAGACGGCTTCCGATATGTCATCAAGATGCGCGGAGCCGGACATGGCAAAAAGGCACTGATTTCAGAGCTGATTGGTGGACTCGTAGCGAAAAGCTTCAAGTTTAAGACACCCGAGCTGGTGCTTCTGAACCTCGACAATGCATTCGGCATCACCGAACCGGATGAGGAAGTGCAAGAATTGATGCGCAAATCGGAAGGTCTGAACCTCGGTATGCACTTTCTCGACGGGGCAGCTACATTCGACCCCACAGTGAACTCAGTTGACGAACTGACTGCCTCCAAACTCGTATGGCTCGATGCTTTTCTCACCAATGTAGATCGCACCCGCCTTAACCCTAATATGATGATATGGCATAACGAGCTTTGGCTCATTGATCACGGCGCCTCACTCTATTTCCATCATTCATGGAAGGATCCGGAAATAGCAGCTATTGACCCTTTCCCCTACATCAGCCGTCACGCTCTACTACCTTTCGCCACTCGTCTCGAAGAGGCAGACTCCCTGATGCGTCAAGCCATAACCCCACGCACCCTCAACCACATTGTTGATCTCATTCCCGAAGAATGGCTTGAGGAGGAGGGAAGCGATCTTACAGCCGCGCAACGCCGTGAGGGTTATCGTACGTTCCTGACCAAACGACTGGCGCAAAGCAAGATATTCACCGAGGAGGCTATCCGCCAACGCAACATGCTGAAATGACGATGGAAGAGAAGATTATCTACGAGTATTGCGTACTACGCTATGTGGCTGATATAGAACGTGAGGAATTTGTCAACGTAGGTCTGATGATGATGTCGAAACGCTACAGATGGATTCGTTGTGCGCTTAACATAGATGAACAGCGAATTACTGCCTTATCACGTAAAGCCAACGTCGGTCTGTTACGCCGGCAGCTTTCAGTCTTCACTCGTAATGATGTGCCTGCGCCCGACCTCACCGTGGAAGAGCGTTATCGCTGGATGGCAGCTGTGAAAAGTGCAATCATACAGACTTCCCCCTCCCACCCCGGAGTGATACCGAAGCATACCGATACCTCACGTCAAGATGCGATAAGACTTCTTGACCAAAAATTTGACGAACTCTTCACACGTCTAATCTGCTGACCGCCTCCATACAATACATTCATAAAAGCACATACTATCAATACTTTACATTAGTAACCCCATCCCTCTCCAAGTCATTCGCAGAAATTTAACACACTGAGAAAATAAAAAAATTTCCATCACATTGAACCAACTCAACATCCCCAACGTTATAATAGCGAAAGTTGAATTCATGAAAGCACTTTCATGCGTTCATATGGCATAATTGACACATATCCAGCTTAATTATATAAATTCTAAGAACAACGTTTCATGATGTTAGGTTAGTTTAAAAAGTATTATAGAAACTTTTAGAAGGCGGTCGATGAGAATCGGCCGCTTCCTATTTATTAGTCCTTTTCTACCAGCTCCTATCTTTAGGAGCATTTCATCTTCCTATGGTAGCAGAGAAAATTCTTTACACAGAAGAACATTATAACTATGGAAGAACATACCTCCCACCACCCTATTGACCCGTTGGCAACCTGCACTGTTCTATCTGCAATTATACCAACGGATAAGATAGCCAACACCAACCATAAATTTCTTTTATTTTTGTTAGACAGCATAGTTTTTTATTTTTGTTAGTCGCAACAAACTTCAAAAAATTACAATTTCCAGAACCAAAATTTCAGAATAAAATAGCTCAAATAAGATTCTACTGCAACGTCCCCTTCATTTTTATGCGCATATATGCGTCGTATGTCAAAAAAAATTATTAATTTTGCACACGTAACCCACTTTTCCTAATTTTCAATGGCTCGCACTGCAATATTATTCGCACCTCTGCCAATATTGAAAAAAAGGAGCTGACGGCAACGTCGTGGGAAGCACTACTCTACATCTATGAAGCAGAAATCCCGAAATATCCTTTCCGTCAAGCGAAAGCGCAGACAGTTGGCGAGAACATCTCAAAAACAGCTCTTCTGCTCGGGTGCCAACGTGTGCGTTGGTGTGGAGGCTATGTGCCGAATCATGTCCGGCAACTTCAACAAGACAAAGATTATAACAATATAAAACATAAGTGGACGCCATGAAAAATCATAGGCGCCCACTTGTTTTTCTAATATTTTTGAATCGTGAAAATAGGTGTTGTTATGGGCTCCACCAGCGATTGGGGAGTCATGAAAGCTGCCACTGAGACACTTGCTCAGTTTGGCGTGGAGTTTGAAACTAAGGTGCTCAGCGCACATCGCACACCTGCTCAGCTTGAGCAGTGGGTAAGTTCATTGCGTGAGCGTGAGTTCGGAGCGGTCATCGCTGCTGCCGGTGGTGCCGCTCATCTTGCGGGTGTCGTAGCGGCATTCACTACTCTTCCCGTTATAGGTGTGCCTATTAAAGCAAAGACCCTTGACGGTCTTGACTCTCTTTTATCCATGGTGCAGATGCCATCCGGAATACCGGTTGCCGTAGTAGCTATAGACGGGGCAAAGAACGCTGCCCTTCTTGCAATCGAGATACTTGCTATCACCGATAGCTCTTTGAAGGAGAAGATGGACACTTTCCGCAAGCAGCAGGCTGAGAAGGTGCTCGCCTCCACACTCGATTAATATTCATCCGAACAACTTTCCCGACAACCGGATTTTTAATTTAACAACCGGATTTTAATTATGACACCATACAGAATTTTTGTTGAGAAACGCGAACCCTACCGCGTGGAGGCTGACAGTCTTCGCAACGAACTCAACTCAAATCTCGGTCTTAACATAAAAAACCTTCGTCTGCTTGCAGTCTACGATCTCTTCGGATTCACTCCGGAGTTGGTGGAGAAGAGTAGCTACAAGGTATTCGGCGAACCGGCTACCGACACCGTTTCAAAAGAAGTGGATTTTGAGGGACGCCCTTACCTGGCGATAGAGTCTCTGCCCGGTCAGTTTGACCAGCGTGCAGCGGCGGCTGAAGAATGTGTGAAGCTCATTCAGCCTGATGCCGACATCGAAATACGTAGCGCAAAACTTCTGATTTTTGATGACTCCGTAGGTGAGGAGGAGATGAAGAAGATTGCCCATTACTCCATCAACGCTGTTGAATCGCGCCGCAAAGACCTCTCTGTGCTTGCTGCTCCCGAAAGGGCAGCAGCCAAACCGGTAGCTGTGCTCGAAGGTTTCCGTGAAATCACACCCGAGCAAGCACCCGCATGGTGCAAGGAGAAAGGGCTTGCAATGAATGGCGATGACCTCATGGAAGTGGTGAAATATTTCACTGCCGAGGGACGTGATCCCAACGAGACCGAGCTTCGCATACTCGACACTTATTGGAGCGACCACTGCCGCCACACCACATTCACAACCGAACTCACCGACATAAAGGTTGACGATTCTTTCGCCACAGCCGACATCGAGGCAAGCCTTCGCCAGTGGGAGGAGATCCGCAAAGAACTTGGGCGTGAAAATAAGCCCCTATGCCTTATGGATCTCGCTACTATCGGCGCACGTTACCTCCGTAAAAAAGGTCTTCTCAACGACCTTGAACAGAGCGAGGAGAACAATGCCTGCAGCATCTATGTGGACGTTGATGTAGACGGGAAGACAGAGAAGTGGCTTCTCCAATTCAAAAACGAGACACATAACCATCCTACCGAGATTGAACCTTTCGGCGGTGCGTCTACCTGTCTCGGAGGTGCCATACGCGACCCGTTGAGCGGACGTAGCTACGTTTATCAGGCAATGCGCGTCACCGGTGCGGGCGACATCTATAAGCCGGTATCAGAAACTCTTGAAGGGAAACTTCCTCAGCGTGTCATCTCACTCCGCGCTGCTGCGGGCTACTCATCATATGGCAACCAGATAGGGCTTGCCACCACCCATGTGCGTGAAATCTATCATCCCGATTATGTAGCCAAACGCCTTGAGGTAGGTGCTGTGGTAGGTGCTGTGAAGGCGTCTGATGTGCGCCGTGAAAGTCCGGCAGAGGGGGACGTGGTACTTATGTTCGGTGGCCGCACAGGACGCGACGGCATCGGCGGAGCCACAGGTTCGTCAAAGGAACACACTACTTCCTCACTTGAAGAGTGCGGCTCGGAGGTACAGAAAGGTAATGCCCCTGAGGAACGTAAAATAGCACGTCTTTTCCACCGTCCAGAGGTGACACGCCTTATTAAGAAATCCAACGATTTCGGTGCAGGTGGTGTGAGCGTGGCAATCGGTGAGCTTACCGGTGGTCTCGACATACATCTTGACCGTGTGCCTACAAAATATTCCGGTCTGAATGCCACTGAGCTTGCCATAAGCGAGAGTCAGGAGCGTATGTCTGTGGTAGTTGAGAAGAAAGATATGGAGGAATTTATGCGTTACTGCCACGAGGAGAACCTTGAGGTGACACACGTTGCCGACGTAACCTCCACAGGGCGTATGCGTATGTTCTATGGTGATAAGATTGTGGCTGACCTCAGCCGTGAATTTATCGACTCTGCGGGCGCACGTCATTTTGCCGAAGCCACGGTAGGCACCATCGAGCCGGTAGATCCCTTCGAACGTGAAGTGAAGGGAAACAACCTCAAAGACAAGATGCTAAACCTCCTTGCTGATGACAATGTAACTTCGCAGAAAGGTCTCATCGAGCATTTCGACTCATCCATAGGTAAGTCAACCGTGCTTATGCCCTTCGGGGGTAAGACCCAGGGTACAGAAGTACAGGTATCTGTCCAGAAACTTCCTGTAGGGAGCCATCACACTGACACGGCTTCTATGATGGCTTTCGGATTCAATCCTTACCTTACAAGTTGGAGTCCTTACCACGGAGCGGCATATTCCGTAATTGAAGCTGTAAGTAAAGCTGTGGCTGCCGGTGCTGACTATGAGCGTATGCGTTTCTCCTATCAGGAATATTTCGAGCGTATGAACTCACGTCTTGCATGGGGTAAGCCTCTGGCTGCACTTCTCGGTACCCTCCGTATGCAGACAGAGCTTGGACTCGCCTCAATCGGCGGTAAGGATTCGATGAGTGGCACATTCGACCATATTAGCGTTCCTCCGACACTCATAGCATTCGGTGTGGCACCTGTCGACAGCCGCAACGTGATAAGTCCTGAGTTCAAGACACCGGGCAACTTCATCTACCTTGTGCGCCATAATCCACTCCCCTCTCTTATGCCTGACACAGAGCAACTAAAGGTGAACTACAAGATGCTTCATCGTCTCATAAAGGAGGGTACCATCGTTTCAGGCTATGCACTCGGATTCGGCGGTCTCACGGAAGCTCTTGCCAAAATGAGCTTCGGCAACCGCATCGGTGCCGACGTGAAGGTGAAAGATACCGACCTTTTCAACTATGGCAACGGAACTATCGTAGTGGAGAGTAAGGAGATACTTGAAATCCCAGGCTTTGACCTCATTGGCGAGACCATTGTGGAACCTGAACTTAAAGTCAACGGCGAGGTCGTAACTATTGATGAAGCTTTCAACGCAAACCGCAGTCGCTTCACTTCCGTATATCCTGACCGCACAAAGGTAAGCGGGCCTGTGGAAAACGCTACTTCAGGCGAAAATACAGCCAAATACAAAGGTGAACGTAAAGAACATCCTGTGGTTTACCTCCCCGTGTTCCCGGGCACGAACTGCGACTACGATATGAAAGCCTCTTTCGAGAAAGAGGGTGCTAAGGTGACATCTTCGGTATTCATCAACCTCACACCGGAAGACATTGAGAAATCCACCTCCGATATGGCTGCCCATATTGACGCTTGCGACATACTCGCATTCTCGGGCGGTTTCTCAGAGGGCGACGAGCCTGACGGCAGCGGCAAATTCATTGCAAGCGTCATTATGAACGATAAGGTGAAAGCTGCCATCGAGCGTCTTCGTGAACGTGGTGGTCTTATCCTCGGCATCTGCAACGGCTTCCAGGCTCTTGTGAAATCGGGACTCCTCCCCTTCGGCAAGATCGGCGAACTCACTCCCGATTCTCCAACCTTATTCCACAACGACATCAACCGTCATATATCCCAGATGGTCTCTACACGTGTCGGATCGGTTGCCTCACCTTGGCTTGCCGGTTTCGAGATTGGCGATCTCCACTCCGTGGCAGCTTCCCACGGCGAGGGTAAGTTTGTGGCAAATGCCGAACTTGCAGCCACTCTCCGTAAGAACGGCCAGATTGCTTTCCAGTATGCCGACAGTGAGGGAAATGCCACTATGGACTCTCCCGCTAACCCTAACGGCTCCACTGAGGCTATTGAAGGCATCATCTCACCCGACGGACTTATCTTAGGCAAGATGGCACATTCGGAACGTTACGAGGAGGGCTTGATGAAGAACATTTCCGGCAACAAGCACCAGAATCTTTTCGCAAACGCCGTGGCTTATTTCCGTAAATAAAATCATACACCATAAACCAGCTAAACAAAAATGGCAAAAAGTTATGAAGCGTCCGGCGTGAATCTTGAAGCCGGCTACGAAGTGGTAAGCCGTATCAAGAAACATGTGGCGTCCACCAACCGTAAGGGCTGTATGGGCAACATCGGTGCTTTCGGTGGCATGTTCGATCTCGGTTCACTTGGTTATAAACATCCTATACTTGTGAGCGGCACAGACGGCGTAGGCACGAAACTTAAACTCGCTTTCGCTCTTGATAAACATGACACAATCGGCATTGATGCAGTAGCCATGTGTGTAAACGATGTGCTTGCCCAGGGTGCTGAGCCCCTTCTCTTTCTCGACTACGTAGCAGTCGGCAAAAATCATCCCGCAGTGGTAGAAGCCATTGTGGCAGGTGTGGCTGAAGGCTGCCGTCAGGCAGGATGCGCACTCGTAGGTGGCGAGACAGCGGAGATGCCCGGCATGTATGCCGAAGACGACTATGACATCGCAGGCTTCACCGTAGGTGCTGTGGAGAAAGACAAGCTCATCGATTGCTCCAAAGTAAAGGTGGGCGACGTGCTGGTAGGCATAGCCTCCTCAGGTGTCCACTCCAACGGCTTCAGCCTCGTACGTAAGGTGATAGCCGATAATAACCTCGACCTCAACAAGAAGTATGAGGAGACAGGCGACCTCACACTCGGCGAAATGCTCCTTACCCCGACCAAGATATATGTAAAGCAAGTACATGACGTACTCAAGGAAGTTGACGTTCACGGTATTGCCCATATCACAGGTGGTGGCTTTGACGAGAACATACCGCGTATCCTTTCCGAAGGTCAAGGTATAGAGGTGAAGGAAGGAAGCTGGGAGATTCTTCCGGTGTTCCGTCTGCTTGAGAAATACGGCAAGATTCCCCACCGTGAGATGTTCAACATCTTCAATATGGGCATTGGCATGGTGCTTGCTGTTAATGAGGAGGATGCTCCAAAGGCTATAGAAATACTGACTAAAGCCGGAGAAAAAGCCTCAGTCATCGGCAAAGTGGTAGAAGGCTCAGGAGTAGACATAAACCATAAACTATAAACCATAAACCCTCATATGAGAGCTTTAATAAGCGTAAGCGACAAGACAGGCATTGTGGAATTTGCCACTGCCCTTAAAAACCTCGGCTGGGAACTCATTGCCACCGGAGGCACCCTCAAAGTGCTCCGTGGTGCCGGTCTTGAGGTGCTCGACATTCAGGATGTCACAGGTTTTCCTGAAATATGCGAAGGTCGTGTAAAGACCCTGCATCCCAAAGTACACGGTGGTCTGCTCGGGCGTCGTGATAGCGAGGAACATATGGCTCAACTCGCCGAAAACGGCATACAGACTATAGAGATGGTCTGCGTAAACCTCTATCCCTTTGAGGCTACAATCGCCAAAGAGGGCGTGACTATGGAGGATGCCGTGGAGAACATCGACATAGGAGGTCCCTCAATGCTCCGCAGCGCAGCCAAGAATTTCAGAGATGTCACCGTAGTGTGCGATCCGGCTGACTATGCCACCGTAATTGAGGAAATCACAGCCAACGGCAACACGTTGCCAGAGACACGCCTCAAACTCTCTGCAAAAGCTTATACACATACTGCCCTATACGACAGCTGCATAGCTACCTATATGCGTCGTCAGGCAGGACTCGACGAGAAACTTTTCCTCGCTTTCGACGCTGTGCAGTCTCTCCGATACGGTGAGAATCCTCATCAGGCTGCCAAATTCTACCGCACTCCGAAAGAGGTATCTTACTCTGTGGCTTATGCCCGTCAGCTCGGTGGTAAGGAGTTAAGCTATAATAATATTCAGGATGCCAACGCCGCACTCCAGATTGTGCGTGAATTCTCCGAGCCGTTCTGCTGTGCTCTCAAGCATATGAACCCCTGCGGTGCCGGTATAGGCAAAGACCTCCTTGAGGCTTGGACTCGCGCCTATGAGGCTGACAAGGTTAGCATCTACGGCGGTATCGTGGCGATGAATCGTCCTCTCACCGCCGAAGTGGCACGTCTTATGAAGCCCATATTCCTTGAGATTGTGATGGCTCCCTCATTCGAGCCGGAAGCGCTTGAGGTGCTTGCCTCCAAGAAAAACCTTCGTCTCCTTGAAGTTAAGATGGACAATATGAAAGAGGCTCAAAAGCAGTATGTAAGCGTCAACGGTGGTCTGCTCGTTCAGGACTATGACGTGGAGTGCAAAGAGGTGACAGCCGATATGTGTGTCACCGAGCGCAAGCCCACTGAGAAGGAGCTTAAGGAGATGGACTTCGGTTGGAAGATTGTTAAGCACGTGAAGAGCAACGCTATCGTGGTTGTGAAAGACGGTGCCACAGCAGGTGTCGGCGCAGGTCAGATGAACCGTGTAGGCTCTGCCGAAATAGCTCTTGAAGAAGCAAAGGCACTTGGAATTACTGAAGGTCTTGTACTTGCCTCTGACGGTTTCCTTCCCTTCGGCGACACTGTTGAACTCGCTTCCAAATATGGTGTCACTGCAATTGTGCAGCCCGGCGGCAGCATTCGCGACGAGGATTCAATCAAGGTTGCTAACGAAAAGGGCATCACTATGCTCTTCACCGGTATGCGTCATTTTAAACACTAATTTTCCTCCGACACGGCAACGATCATTACGGATAGTTGCCGTTGTCGGTTAATATAATTCTATCGAAGAATGGAAAAGAATAAGAAAGTTCTCGTGGTCGGAAGCGGCGGACGTTGCCACGCCATCGTGAAAGCCCTTGCACGCTCTCCACAGGTAGAGAAAATCTACTGTGCGCCCGGCAATGCCGGCATCGCTGAAGATGCGGAATGTGTGGCTATCGGTGTGGAAGATGTCGATGGTATCGTAAATTTTGCCAAGGAGAATAACATTGATATGACCGTTGTGGGCCCCGAAGCAGCTCTTGCCAAAGGTGTGGTAGACGCTCTTGAAGCTGAGGGACTGAAAGCATTCGGTCCCACCAAGGCGGCTGCCCGCATAGAGAGCAGCAAGGAGTTTGCCAAGCAGATTATGGAGAAATACGGTGTTCCTACCGCTGCATATAAGGCTTTCGACAACTTCGACGAAGCTTGGGAATATGTCAAGAACCGCCCTCTCCCTGCCGTAATCAAATATGACGGACTGGCAGCCGGCAAAGGTGTAGTTGTTGCCCTCTCTTATGAGGAGGCTGAGGCAGCCCTCCGCGATATGCTTCTCGACAGTAGCTTCGGTAAAGGTCGGGTTGTGGTTGAGGATTTCCTTGACGGTCCGGAGTTCTCATTTATGTGTGTGGTGTCGGGCAATAAAGTCTATCCCCTCGCTATGGCGCAAGATCATAAGCGTGCTTATGATGGCGATAAGGGTCCCAACACAGGGGGTATGGGTGCCTACTCTCCCGTTCCGTTCATCACTGAAGAGATTCGCGACATAGCTCTGCGTGAGATAATACAGCGCACCGCCGACGGTCTTGTAGCCGAGGGGGTACCCTTCAAGGGTGTGCTATATGGTGGACTTATACTCACTAAGGAGGGCCCGAAGGTAATTGAGTTTAACGCCCGTTTCGGCGACCCTGAGACGGAGGTCGTACTTCCCCGCCTTGTGAGTGATTTTTACGAGCTTATTGAAGCAGCCGTTGAGGGTAAGGATTGCGAGACAAAATGGAGTGACGATGCCTATCTCGGAATAGTGCTTGCCTCAGAAGGCTATCCCGGCTCATATGAGAAGGGTGCTGAGATTAAGGGACTTGAAAATGTCACCGGTGAAGTTTACCATATGGGTACAAAACGCGACGGCCACAAGATACTCACCTCCGGCGGACGTGTGCTGATGGTGGTAGGCAAAGGTAAAGACCTTGCCGAAGCTAATGCGGCAGCTAAGGCTGAGATTGCCAAAATAGACTGCCCCACCCTCTTCCATCGCACAGACATCGGAAAAGCCTCATTATAAACCCTAAATTATAAACCACTAAAATGGTAATAAGCGGAACTCAATTAGCAAAGGAGCTGAAGCAAGACGTAGCGAAGCGTGTTGTGGAGGTGAAAGAAAAATATGGTCGTGCTCCTCACCTCGTGGTTATCCTCGTAGGTGAGGATCCAGCCAGCCAATCATACGTAAAAGGTAAGGGACGCGATGCCGAGGAAGTGGGCTTCAAGAGCACCACAATACTGAAACCGGATACCATCACTGAAGAGGAACTTCTCTCGCTGATTGCACAGCTCAACGCCGACGACACTGTGGACGGTGTACTCGTACAGCTCCCGTTGCCCAAGCATATAAACGAAGACAAGGTAATCGAAGCCATTGCCAAGGAGAAGGATGTTGACGGTTTCCATCCTGCCAACGTTGCCGCTCTCTGGCAAAAGCTCCCCTGCACCCTCCCCTGCACCCCCAAAGGTATAATAAAATTATTGGATAAGGCAGGAGTGGAGATTGAAGGTAAGAAGGCAGTTGTAATCGGACGCAGCAATATCGTCGGTCTGCCGGCTGCCAACCTTCTCCTCGACCGTAATGCCACAGTCACAATAGCCCAT
>CAMWIF010000041.1 GCA_947174225.1 uncultured Porphyromonadaceae bacterium
GTAGGTAATCGCCCCCTTAGAAAGAGCCGGATCATTTGACCCGGCTCTTCTTTTTGTGATAAGAATTGGTCTTCAGATTAAGTATGAGCCGGATCAGAAGGTCCGGCTCGCTATTATCTTCAAGTGTTTTGTTTGCGATAAGTAGTAGGCGACATACTCGTATGGTGTTTGAAATATTTTCCGAAGAAAGATTGATTGGCGAAATTGAGATATACCGCTATTTCCTGGATGGTCATATCTGTAGTCTTTAACAACACTTTTGCCTCCATTATCACATAATTTTCAATCCAATCGCTGGCTGTGCGTCCGGATATTTCTTTTACAACTGAAGATAGGTGCTTTGGCGTAATGTATAATTTATGCGCGTAAAAGGACACTTGCCGTTCTGTGCGGAAATGCTCACTTACCGTCAAAATGAACTTTGCCATGATCTCCTCTTTACGTGTGCGTTGTGGTTCAATTTCTGTATGGTTTTGAAGGTTAATATCCATCATCTCATACAAGGCTGCCTGAAGCATACACAGCACCTTTTGTTTTAGAAACGGTGTCTTATTTCCACGCAGCTTCTTACGCAGTAAATCATAGAAGGTTTTAATGCTTGCTGCATCTGTGTCGGAAAGATAACTTACCGGTTCGGTGCGATGGTACATAAGCAAGGGAAGAATATCGGTGAGTTTAGGCAACACATCCTCTACCACATGACTTGAACACGCTACTGCGGAGCACTGGAAATCGTCGGAATAATTGGATAAGTAAATATAATTTTTCGGTTGAATTACGATTAAAGTATTTTTAGAAATATCATATTCTCTCAAGTCAATGCCTATTTTCCCTGATCCTGCCGTGCATAATACAATTAGCAGCGCATCTATTCTGAGAGGGAATATCTCTTCAGCTACAAATTTTATTTCATGGTCGAAAACCAGAATGTCTTCATCGAGTTTATCACTGTTGACATTTTTAGCAATCTGGCTTAAGGTAGTAAAGGTGCCGGATTTGGGAAATGGGTTCATAGGTTAAAATTCTTGGGTATTGCGAAATTAGCAAAAATTTCATAATTAATCAAGTAATGCAAGGAAAAGGTCCTTTAATTATATAGACTTTCTTTTTATGGCTCTCTGCACAAAGGAGAGATGCCTGCCGATGGTCTTAGCCACGCCGTAATGCCTGCACATAATTTTAAAACGTTCCATAAGCGACTTCCACTTATTCTTGTCAGTAGTGCCGTCTGCCAAATAGTCTATAGCTATAATGTTAAGATTTACACACCGGTCCGGTTGAGTGTTCTGTATACACTTCACTGTCCAGTCATAGTCAGCTGAGAAGCGATAGCGTGTGTCATACATCGGTGTCAGGTCTTTTTTTACCATAAAAGCCTGATGGCACACCAACATACCCTTAGAGAAAGATTGAAAGGTGAGCTGTCCGGGTGCAGAAAGATGTCGTGGAGCTATTACCTTACGCGAGTCATCTACTATCACCGTATCGGCATATATGATGTCGGCATTTGCTTTACAAGCTTCGGCATATTTCAGCAGTACATCGGCACTGTGGAACGCATCGCCGGCATTCAGAAACACCACATATTTCCCCCGTGCATTCTTTAAGCCTTTATTCATGGCATCATAAAGTCCCTTATCCGGTTCGCTGATAATTCTAAGTTGCGGTGTACCTAATTGACGTGCCACCTCCAGCGTATTGTCTGAGGAAGCTCCATCAATTATGAGATGCTCGAAGTCTTTCCAAGTCTGTTGTGCCACTGATTGCATTGTCGGGGGCAGCTCCTTGGCAGCGTTATATGTTATGGTGACAATTGATATTAGGGGTTGTTGTGTCATATGTAAATAAATTAAACGGTAAAATAGACTGAAGGAAACCTTTTTGCAAAGTTAGTGAAAAGGTATGTATAAACGAAATATATTGACCTTGCTTCTCCATAATCAGAATATCATATAGGTATAAGTATAGTTGATTTATTGTTGTTATGGAGCGATAGTGAGCCATTAGATAAACCAGAGTAAGGCTGAGATACGGTCTGAGAGTGTGGGGAGCCAAGTAACGGGTTTATTATTTAGATTGATTTTAAATAACTGATATTCATAATGAACTTAATTTAGAATGAGTATAAATTAAGGCACAATGCTGAGATTTTAGTTGGTAAAAAGAAAGGTAAGTTCTAAATTTGCAGAGTTAAAAAGAAATCAAATTAAATTTTCATTAACCTAATATTTTATAACTATGGCATACGTAATTGGCGACAACTGTATCGCATGCGGCACTTGCATGTCGGTTTGCCCTGTAGACGCAATCTCAGAAGGTGATATCTATCACATCGATCCCGATACCTGCATCAGCTGCGGAAGCTGCGCACAGGTTTGTCCTAACGACGCTATCAGCGAGGGTTAATTTCTACCTCTCTGGAAGTAAAGGAAAAAAATTCCTAAGAAAAATTTGGCTGCCTTAATCAAGGTAGCCATTTTTTATTTGTATTCTTATGTTACTCTGACAGCTTTTTACTAATTTTGCAGTTTAATTGGCTGATTTTTGAGGTGGGTAAATCAACTTTTATCCTGCATAAACAGTTAGTAATATGTAATAACTTATAAAAATTAAGAAATGGATAGAGTAAAAATCAAGGTTATAAATAAAAGTCATCATCCTCTTCCTGCCTACTCCACATTTGAGGCTGCCGGAATGGATGTAAGAGCCTATTTGCCTGAAGGCTCCGTCACTCTCAAACCGATGCAACGCGCCTTAATCCCCACCGGATTGTTCATACAGCTTCCGCAAGGATACGAGTGCCAGATACGTCCACGCTCAGGACTCGCTTTGAACTATGGCATTACTATCGCCAATTCCCCCGGCACAGTGGATGCCGACTATAGAGGTGAAGTGGGTATAATCCTGATAAATCTGGGAGAGAATGACTTTGTAGTGAACGATGGGGAAAGAATATGCCAGATGGTAATCAAACAATATTCTCACGTGACTTGGGAGGAAGTGAAGGAACTCGACCGCACCAAACGTGAAGATGGACGTTTCGGCCATACGGGGTTATCCTGATTTAGTTCGGATAATCATCACCACTGATATAAACCACGTTTATTAGAACTTATTACGTTGAAAACATCCCCTCTTTTCATTTTGGTTGCCTGTGTGGCTCTTGTCTCCGGAATGGTAGGCTATGCCTCACCACGCTCTACCGACCGACAGAAAGCCCGCTATTATTATCTCGAAGGAGCACGCTGCCAGGCAATGAACCAGATGCCGGAAGCATACGAATACTATAAAAAGGCTTATTTTACCGATCCTACATATGAAGAGGCTGCCTCGGCTTATGGAATGAATCGCCTTTTGGTGCCGACGGATTCTATGCAGTCTCAGGGAGAGTTGCTCAAGTCGCTTTCGCTGATGAGACCATATGTAGATTTATATCCGGCAGATATGTCGGAAGCCCGTTCATATGCCTATATCGCCGGACGGTTGGACACCGTTTCTGAGGCAATAAGAGTATATGAGCGTCTTGATTCATTGCGTCCGTCGGTTACGACTACCCTGTTGCAGCTTGCGGATGCCTATATGATGGACAGTCAGGAAGACAAAGCCATTTCCGCTCTTAACCGTTTTGAGAATATTGAGGGGAAGTCTCCGCAATTGTCGCTGAAGAAAATGTCGGTTATGCTTGCTAAGGGCGACACACTGGCAGCTGTAAAGGAAGCAGACGATTTGATAGCCTCAAATCCCCGCGACTCATATTATTACATACTAAAGGGAAATCTCTATGAGGTAATTGGTGAGAATGATTCAGTATTGTCTTCTTACCTGAGGGCTGAGGAATTAAATCCGGATAACGGGGGTGCCAAACTCTCTCTTGCCACATATTACAAGAGCATAGGCGACAGTGTCGGATATGATCAGAAAGTATATGAGGCGCTTCTGTCGGAAGATTTCGAGATGGAGGATAAGCTTTCGCTGCTGAGCGAATATCTTCAGACTCTTCTTGACGATGACAGCGACACTGCACGTGGCGATCATCTTTTTGAGGTTATTATGGAGCAGTATCCGCACGAGCCAAGTGTGCTCGACCTGGCAGCCCGTTACAGCAGTGCGAAGGGAGATTATGAGGAGGCAATAAAGCAGATTGGATATGCCATTGACCTCAATCCTGCGAATCCTATGTATTGGCAGCAGCTTATGAGTTATCAGATTGCCGCTGAAAAGGGCAAAGAAGCTATGGAAACCTTTGACCGTGCTGCCTCCCATATTGCCATTAGCGATCAACTGCGTCTTATGTATGGCTCGGCTGCCACAATGGCTAAAGAGTATGCAGAGGCTGAAAGGATATTCGGCGACCTGATACATTATTATGTGCCGGATCTGCCGATCAGCGAGACAATAACCGATGACAGTGCCATTAAAGGACTTAAATATGATGACCTCACACGGCTAAGCTCAATCTACAGTATGCTCGGTGATATGTATTACGGAGCCAAGGAGCTTGAAAAGGCTTATAGCGCCTACGACAATTCACTCCTGTTTAATCCGGGCAATCCGCTCTCTCTTAACAATTATGCCTATTTTTTAAGCGAGAATAACGGCGATCTTGACAGAGCCGAGTCGATGGCGCGTCAGGCAATTGAGCTTGACCCCGACAACGATACGTACCTCGACACGATGGCTTGGGTGCTTTTCAAGCGCAAAGAATATAAAGAAGCACTTGAATTTCAGAAAAAAGCCATTGAGATTGCTGAGCAGAAAGGTGAGCCGGCAGCCGAATTCTACAACCATCTCGGTGATATACTTTTTATGAACCATAATCCCGAAGAAGCATTGGAGAATTGGAAAAAGGCTTTGCAAATGGAGCCTGACAACGCATTGCTGAAGAAGAAGGTGAGCCATAAGACATTCTTCTTTGAATAAGGCTATATATGACAGTAAGAGGAGAGATATGAGATGGGTTTTGGAATCTTAATGAATAAAGTGGGAATAAAGAAAGTGAAACAGGTAAAGATATGGCTTAGCAGGGTTATGGTGCTCCTGACAGCGATGTTTATAGGCACCTCAATCAATGTGAAGGCGCAAGTGCCGATAGACCCTGTGGCGAAACACACTGTGGTGGATTCTATAGTCGCACCCTGGACAGATTGGGATGAGGTGTCGCTCAACGGTAAGTTGAAGATGGCAGGGCTGCCCGTGAGTCCGAGTGTGAAAATCTTTATGCAGCGTGACAGGGCTATCTTTATTTCTTTGAGAGCCCCTTTTGTAGGTGAGGTTGGCAGGGCTGAGATCACCGACAGCACCGTACTAATGGTCAATAAGATGAAGAAGGTTTATATGGAGGAATCTCTTGAAAAAGTATTCTCATTCTATCCGGGATCACTTTATGACCTTCAGAACTTGATATTGGGGAGGGTGGCGCTTCCCGGTCTTGGCATCCTTTCCCACGAGGTAGAAGATTCCGTAGATATTTACGCAGAGGAAGATGGCACTTTTTCACTTGTAGTGGCAGAAGAGGCGGAGATTCCGGGCATCAATTACGGCTACGTCTTCGACAGTGGTTTTTGGCCTGTGGCGTTGTTGGTGCTTCCGCAGCAGACCCCGGATGTCTCCGTGACGTTGGGATATGAATATTATGAGAACGGCTACGATATGACAGTGTTCTATCGCTCTGATACAACGAATTATCAAGCTACCCTTGAGCTTGATGAGCCGGATTGGAATGGTCGGGCTTTTGATCGTCTGTCAATAAGCTCTAAATATAGGAAAGTGGATTTGAAAGAATTTATGAACTCATTGCTAAGATGAAGCCGATTTCTTCTCGCATATTCAATCTTATGGTGACAATGGCAGTAGGTGTGACTGCCATTGGAGGTGTCGGGTCTGCTTCTGTTTCGGCAAGTCCACAGACCACCCAGAAAAAGACCACACCCGTAAAAAAGACTACCACTACTGATAAGAAAGGAACCGGCACACAGAAGGCATCCGGCACGAAAACTACTCCTGCTAAAACTGCAACCAACAAAAAGACCGGTACCACTTCTAAGTCTACACCTGCTTCCAAAGGCACTGGTTCGGGCAAAGGAACAGGAGGCAATAAAGCTAACACAACTTCCAAAGGCGGGGCATCGGCTAAGGCTGGCGGTGCAACTAAAGGTACCACGGGAACTAAGTCGACTACAGCAACCAAGTCTACCACTGGAAACAAGTCTGCCACTGCGCAAAAGAGAAGGCAAGTCACAGTCAAGCCTGAGACCTCAGCAGATGTCAAGAAGCGCCAAGAAGCCACCCAACAGGAGATCCGACTTACCGAGCAGCAGATTAAGGATAATGAACTTCAGGTTAAGAATGGTCTTAGTGAGCTTGGGAAATTGCAGGGCGATATAAGCGTATCAAAAAATAAAATAGCTTCCACCACCTCGCAGATCACCAGCATCAACAGCAAGATCACGGGCTTGGAGCAGGGCATCACATCCAATGAGAAGGATTTGCAGAAGCTACGCGATGAATATCTTAAAGCGGTGAAGAAGATGCGTCTTGCCCGTAAGGGAAATTCCGCTCTGACTTTCATATTCGCTTCCGAGAATTTCAACCAGGCTCTGCGCCGTATGCGTTATTTGAAGCAGTTTTCCGAATGGAAAGACCGTCAGTCAGCCGCTATAGATCTTAAGACAGAGCAATTGAAATCACAGCGTGAGGCGTTGGCAAAGGCACGTAACGAGCATAATGAGATACTGAAACGTCAGAAGACCGAACAAACTACCTTGGAACAGCAGTTTTCGAGGCAGGATGCCATTGTGGCTGATTTGAAACAGAACGGTGCAGCATTGAAGAGCCATTTGTCGAAGAAACAGGCTGAGGCCAACCAGCTTAATAACAGGATAGCGCAGCTTATCGCGGAAGAACAGCGGAGAGCTGAGGAAGCACGTAGAGCTGCCGAAGAGAAAGCCCGAAAGGAAGCCGAAGCAAAGGCAAGAAGAGAGGCTGAGGAGAGGGCAAGAAGGGAAGCAGAAGAGAGAGCAAGGCGAGAAGCCGAAGCACGCAGGGCAGAGGAGCAGCGTCTTGCACAGGAAAAGGCAGCTGCTGAAAAAGCCGCTGCTGAGAAGTTGGCTGCTGAGAAAGCTGCGGCAGAGAAACTTGCTGCTGAGAAAGCCGCTGCTGCAAAACTTGCCGCTGAAAAGGCTGCGGCTGCTAAAACTGCTGCCGAGAAAGCTGCTGCCAAGAAAGCAGCGGAGAAAGCTGCCGCCGAAAAGGCAGCTGCTGAAAAAGCCGCCGCTGAGAAGGCTGCTGCCGAAAAGGCAGCAAATGAGCGACTGCTTGCCCAGCAGAAAGAGGCTGCAAAGGCTGCCAAGAAAAAGGAATCCTCAAAAAAGAAGGATAAGAATAAGAAGTCAAAGGAGGAGGAAAAGAATAACCAGAGCTATGCCGAAGCGCGGAAACGTCGTCCCAAGGGAGATAGGAGCTCTGTGGCGGGTGTAGATGACAAGGTAGCTGTAGTGACACCCAAAGCATCGGAAAGCAGTGCTAAGAGCAGTCCGAGACCAGGCAGCGACTTTGCGGCTATGAAAGGCAAACTGCCCCATCCGGTGTCGGGTACATTCAGGGTCACAAGTCGTTTCGGACGCCAGTCCCTCCCTGAATTGCCGGATATTATCTATGATAATCCCGGTATAGATGCTGAAGTGGCTGCCGGAGCATCGGCTATCGCGATATACGGTGGCAAAGTGTCGGGTGTATATATGATACCCGGCTACAATACGGTCGTGATTGTAAACCACGGAAGTTACTATACAGTTTATGGCAACATCTCTTCCCCTTCTGTAAAGGTTGGAGATCAGGTGAAGGCTGGTCAGGGCTTAGGTGCTTTAGCTCCTGACGAAGATAACCACAGTCGCAGCTCAATCCACTTTGAGGTATGGCGTAACCGAGAGAAGCTCAATCCTCTTGAGTGGATTCGGTGATGTCAGAAGTGCGTGACAGTTTCTTGCGTAAGACAATAAATGCGTAAATGATTGAAATGACTGTGAGCACTGTCATTATTGAATATGATAATGCCACGGATTCAATCAGAGAAGCGTAAAACACCAGTGTGCCTATGGCGATGGCAAGACCGAGATTGATCGCAGACTCTTTGCTAAATCTATAATCATACATATGTCGATTGACAATGTAATAGAGAATCAGGCAACTCAGATTGTCTGCTACCAATGCATATCCCAGACCGATAAGCCCGAAGAAGTAGTAGAAAATGCAGCTGTACGCTAAGGTCATACCGTTGCAAATAATTCCCTCGAACCAGAAGAACAGTTTCCGGTTGCCCTTTGCAAAGGATATGTAGCCCATGGGAATTGATAGTGCTCTTATCAGGATGCCTAACCCCATCCATCTCATAAGAGGGGTAATGGTAAGAAATTCCGAAGTCAGGAGAAGTCGAATTACAATAGGGGCTGTGAGAATAAGAAGGGTACTTGCCGGCGTGATTATCAGGGCGACGATTTCGGTCTGGCGATTAACTACGTTTCTCATCTCATTATTATCTGACGCTACCTTTGACAGACGTGGGAAATAATCCATAGCCATAGCTGTGAATACCATACCGGAATATTGGTTGGTGACGGAATTAGCAGCCTGATACAGACCCACAGCATCGGTTGACCCATAGTTTTTTATAAAGATATTGGTAAGGTATTGCACGAGCGACATTATCAGGTCATTTGCCATAAGAAGAAGTCCTAAGACTACTAAGGTCTTCACTATCGGTTTATGGCTTTGCCATATGAACTTGACGTTAGGCAGTTTTATGGATCGGCTCAGTGAGAAGGAATAAAAGAGATACATTGCCAAAGCCAATACTACCATAGCGGGCACAATGCCATCGTCGCCAAAGAAATAATATAGGGGTACACCTACCACCAATCCTGTTATACCGCCTATTAGGGATGCTACCGATATGCGTTTCACCTCCTGAATACCTTGCAGAATGGAAAGTTTTCCATTGTATGCCACACTCAGTCCTACCACTGCTCCGAGAAGAATAAATTGCAATGTCATCCTATCATTGCCGAAAGTCACCCTGCTTAAGAAGGATGAGAAGAGTATGCAGATGAGAGCGCCGACGATTGCCGTGGCTGTTATGAGCTGACGCGCTATAGAGATGGTGGTGACAAGTGCCTCCGGATCCTCATTCTTGGATGCCGTTTCTTTTACGATGGCTAAGTTGAGACCTAAGGAGGCGAAACGCTGTATGGTTGTGGCTGAAGAGGCAAAGAGTGCGGAGATACCCATACCTGCCGGTCCGAGGAGCATAGCCACCAATTTACCTCTGACAAGATTGATGAGCACATGAAACACCTGTACCCCTCCGAACAAGGATGTCCCGCGAAGAATATTACGGTAAGAGTTGGCATCTTTCTTTCCCATAATCATTCAACCAAATATCTTTTGTGGATGTGTTGTGGCTTGCCACCATCCGTACAGAAGCGGTTTAAGACAGGATAATATGGATACCTGCGTTGCCTTTGAAGAACGCCAACCTTTCAGAATCACTCGAAGAAAAGCGGTGTTTGGATAAAGGCGTTTGATGACTGCTCCCTGAGCGCGAAGTACGGAGGGGGTAGCCATAAGTCTAAGTCCGGTGGTATTGCTATCGTTATGGGTTGCGATGAGGTGTGGAAAGAAGCTGCCTTTAAGTCCGGATGCCAACAGGTCGTGTATCCATAGCTCCTCCTCGCCGCTACCGAAACGTGTGTTGCCGAGACCGAAATTCTCATTAAACCGTATTCCGGACTCAATCACGGGTCTGCGTCGGAAAGCAATTTCAATAGAGGAGATATAATATCCCTTGGCTGGTTTTGCAAGAGAAAATGAGAAATCGGGATAAGTTTTCTCAAAACTGCCGTCGGAACCTATATATTTAAAGGTCGCTATATCGACATTGGGATTAGCTTCGAAGGTAGAAATTATATTCTTAAATCCATCCGGAGTAAATGAGATGTCGTCGTCTGCGATAAGGCAAAGCGGTGCGGTGGCATTGTCAATGGCAAAGTTCCTGTTGACGGATAAGCCTTTAGTTGGGGTGAATATTATCCTTAGGTCGTCGCGTATCAATTTATCGGGCACAGGGAGTGAGGCATGACCCGGACATTGACACGATACCAAATATCTTACCTCTTGTATATGAGGAAGCATCATTCGGCTTAGTCGTGTCAGTCCCTCTTCACCGAAAGAGGATATAAGCACCTCTAACTTACAATTTCCCATATAATAGGTTATTAAGACAATATACTTTGTTATCGTTGCCAGGCGTTGAGGAAGCGGTCAGCTACAATACTGACATCGTTATTCTTCTCCACTATCTTACGCCCTTCACTCCCCATCTTAATCAATGGCGAGGGATCAAGGATGAGGGAACGCAGACGTTCCTTTAAAGGGGGTTCGAGGGGTGAGAGGGAGAAGAGTGGACGAGAGGAATGATGGTTGATGTAGTCGTAATATTCCGGCTGTGCTCCGGTACCTACGGCTTTGCCTAAAGCCATAGCCTGAAGCGCGTTTGTAGCAGGAGAATAGGCGTAGAACTGATCCAAGACGAGGTGGCTCTCTTTCATTCGCTGGAGATATTCCTTCAGCGGTAGATTTCGTACACATTCCACCTGCACTTTCCCCAGCATTTCTCTTTCGAGTTCCTTGGCTATAGAGAGCATATAGGCAGTGCCTTTCTGTATCTCCATACCACCACGAATGCCGATGAATATTTTTAGAGGTCTATCCAAATCTAAGGATTCGAACGAAAGATAGGAGAGATCTACGGGGAGGTTTGTGAAAGTAACCTTGTCGCCCAATATCGGACGTGCAGCCATATCGTATTCCGGGAGGACAGCCATTGCCCCGTCCAAATGATCATAGAAGTAAGTATTCCATTCCCGATTTGGCGTGGCTAACCAACCGTTCATTCTTTGCGGAGTGGTTTTGTGGAATTCTGTAGACTGGTCGCCAATCTTAAATTCAGAATATTTGAAAATCTTGTTGTCGGCACAGGCTTTCACAAAAAAATAATCATCGCTTGCCAACGACAGGAACCTGCGTCCGTTCTGCTGTTTAATCTTGTCGAAGAAATACTTGATTTTACCGGGACGAAGATTCAGAAAATTCGGATTTATGAATTGCACCACATCATATCCCTTGAGCTGAGGCAAGACAGAGAAAAGGTTAAATAGATAACGTAACGAACCGGTGAGACCGGGTTTACGCTCCACAAAGATATCTGCCTCCGTCTGGAGATAACCACCACGGTCGGAGAGCACAGTCACGTCATGTCCCTTTTGCCTTAAATCTGCTGCCAGACATGCGTGGAGATTAGAATAGTCGCCGATAAAAAGAATCTTCATATCCTTAAAACG
>CAMWIF010000042.1 GCA_947174225.1 uncultured Porphyromonadaceae bacterium
AGAGTAATGTTAGGTATCTCTTGGCAAGAGATATTGATATTTACTAAATGGCTTATTAATAAGCATATATATTGCCTATTTTATGCTCGTAGCAAAACATTTTTCAATTATTCCACAATAAAATAGTATTTATGGAAATTTTATTTGCTTGATTTCTTGGAAATTATAAAATAATGGCCTAAATTTGCAACCGAATAAGTATCTCTTGCCAAGAGATTTGGATGTTCGCAAAACAAAATACGCCTCAGAGCTAATGGTGCTCTAAGGCGTATTTTGGAGGTTAGCTCCTACAAAAAATATTGGTAGTTCTACTAATTCAATTCTTATCAGTTATATCTCTTTTTCTGTTATCTCGACATTATCTTACCAAACTTCCTGTTTAAGTAGACGCGAAAACTTAAGACGTGCAAACTTCTTGTTTAAGTAGACTCGCAAACTTCCGACGCGCAAACTTCTTGTTTAAGCCAACTCGCAAACTTCCTATTTAAGCAGACGCGCAAACTTCTGCTAGTCGATTATGTAACCCTGCAAAAAGCTATTGGAAGATTAGCGGAAGATGACTTTGAGGGTTTTGGTGGGGGTATGGACGATGTAGATGCCGTTGTGGGGTAGGGAGACGGAGGCTTCGCCGCTTTCGTCGGTTTTCATTTCGGCTATTAAATTACCTGTGAGGTCATAGACCTTAACATCTGTGCCTGATATGAGACCTGACAGTTGGAGTGTGTTACCTTGAATCTCCCAGCGAATACCAGCCCCGTCACTAATCATCGGAGCTGAAGCGCCTCCGTTCATATCAAAGGTTATTACTCCATCTTTCTCCGCAATGTTCACTAATGACACACCGCTCGGAATCCCTGCCCACGACCGGGCTGAAGGTTTTGTGTCATCACCAAAAGAGGTCACATTCTTCTTACCGGGAAAAGCGTCTCCCCTGCGGTCTTTATTGGCAAAGGTACTTCCGTCAGCCTCCACAAGATCCACGTGCTGATGATTGGGTTTGTTGTTTACCTCATTATCCCACCACACATTGTCGTCATAATCTATGTGCCACACAAGCATACCGTGTCCGGGAATATAACTGTCCCAACTCGTCTTCTGACGATTCTCCACAAGGAAATACTCATTTGGATTCATATTCCCCTCTTCATCCTTAGTAAGAAATATACCAGCCTCATTGCTACCGATTGAGTTAAGGGTCACGGCAGCGGAGTCAGTCATATCAAACGGAGTGAGCCACCCGAGGGCATAGCGTTCAAAAGCCGAGTAAAGCGGTGGTGTGCAGCCGTTATTATTATACGACCCTCCGTCAAGAGCTGACCATCCTTCCGGAGTGAAGCAATCCGTATAACCGGTAGCATATAAGTCCGGCAAACCCAAGACATGGGAAAACTCATGTATAAACGTACCTACTCCATCGGGTCTACCGTGCCCCTTAGTGACAACCCACTCACAAGAACAAGCGTAACGGTCAAGACGCACACCGTCAAAGACCTGTGGTCTGGACATGGCAGCAGTCACATACCATGAATGAGGCCATATAGTCTCAGGAGCACCTCCGGCAGCTTCACCTTCACCGGCATAAAATACAAACACATTGTCAATGACACCATCCCCATCCATATCATAGCGTGAAAAGTCTACTTCATCATCAAGAGCGGCACACGCATCTGCTATCATATGGGCAGGGCGGCGATCATTGCCGTCAGCACTGTTAGCGCCGTAATAAGACATTCTATTAGGCAATTTCACAGGTCCGTAGAGATCAAACTGAGGAGAGAACTGCCCATCAGAACATTCCAAGAAATAATCGCGGGCTGACCCCGTGCCACCCCAATCGGAAAAACCCGGTTCATTGAGCATACGTGAAAAATAATCGTGAGGATTGTCGAGAGTCATACTGACGTCCGAAAACTCCACCAATATCACCAAGCTCCGTTGCTCCCCCCTTGAAGGATAGGATGAGTCAGGACAAAGACCCGGACGAGCAACCACCGATTCATCAGAACGAGTTAACCCATTATCCTTATCCACTAAGCGATTACTTAATGAAGCATAGGTGACTATCCTATTTCTTGCCACATTCATTTTATTAGCAAGAGCCTCCCGGTTTATGCCGGAAAGATATGAGCGCAGAGCATCATCATAAGCCGTCGCATCTTGGTTGCAAGCCGACAATCTAAAATCTGAACGCACCACCCGTCCCTCACTATCAGCATCCGCATAATAAAAGAAACCGCCTTCATTTGCCAAAAGATAACCCTCTTCCGAAAGATAATAATGATGGCGTTCATCACCAATAATACGCACATTTACTTCCGAGCCGTCGGGTTGAAGTATAGTCATAAGCCCCGGACGTGCCGGGACACCATAAGCCATAACAGCTGATATACCCAATAGTGCAGAAAATATATATCGTTTCATGTTGTGTCTAATCGTATAATTATTTACAAAGATACAAACGTTTGACATAAATAAAAAATTCCGCGTCATACAACACGGAATTTTTATATTTTCTTAATAATCCTGAACCTATAAAAGTATAAGCTGTAAAATTGTAGGCTATCCGGCAACTATTCACCGTCGTAGATCATCTCGACCTTACCCACAGGAAGGCTGGCACTCAGAAGCACCGGAATCCTACTGCTTGCAGCAACCTCAGCCTGCACCGGATAACCGCTCATAGAGCCGTTGTAACTATATTCAAATGTGGTGGAATAGGTTGGATAAGTAACGCCGGAAGCATTGTAGGTCGACTTACCGTTGTATGTCACCACAACCTGCTGATTTATGCCTCCCTCTACGGTAATTGGAATTGTGATCTGTTGACCCGGTGACATTGATTCGAAGTCAATCTCATGATAGAAATAGAACATACCAAGCATATCGGCTGTCACTGTGACTGCTTCCATTGTCTCGCTATCAGCGTTAAGTGTACCCTGACCCTTGATATTCTTATAATTGGCAGGATTTGTAGGGTCGAAATTACCGCTGCGATAAACGGTGGTCTTCGGTTTTAGATACCATCCGTTCTCATATGTCACGGTCTCGTGGCTTACGGGCGAACCGGGAGCCATAGTGGCTTGTAACGTATCACTCACACAGAACACGCGACCATCCCAAGGAATACTGTTGCCATCGAGAGTACCATTAAACTGATTGCCATTGGTTGAGAGTGTCACCTTGCCGTGAGCAATCATCACGTCGATAATTCCCCAATGATAGTGGACATTATAGTTAATTTCCTGATATGGGAGCTGCACCTGTGCCATTCCCGTCAGAGCCGCCATGAAAGCAAACAGAAGTAAAAATGTCTTTTTCATAGTAATTTCCTATTTTTAACCTATATTTAGATTTTTATTTTAATCTAAAACAATCCATCCGTTCATTAGGTTGACTATCACCCCCAAAGAATCACCCAATAATTTCAAACAACCCTCTAAACCCCAAATCTGCTCTAAACTCTAAACCTTAAACACTAAACTCCTCACCCCAATTCAATCACCTCACAATCGCGCATATCTTCCCCGTCGATAGTCAGCTTCACCAACGTGCGTACCTTATGCCAGCCTGCCATGCCCGCAGCCCCCGGATTTATGTGAAGTAAATGTAGCTCTTTATCATAAATCACCTTTAAGATATGTGAATGTCCGTCTACCATAAGACCAATCTGCTCATCACGGAGCAATTGTTTCATTCCCTTAGCCCAGCGACCCGGATAACCACCGATGTGTGTAAGAAGCACTTTCACCCCTTCCACATTAAAAATCTCAAGTTCTTTACATTTACGCTTCACCATCCCGTGATCGATATTTCCATTCACAGCTCTCACCACAGGTACAGTTTCCTGAAGACGCTCTATGATGCCATAGTCGCCGATGTCTCCCGCATGCCATACCTCATCGCAATCTTTAAAATAATCTGCAAATCTGTCGTCCCAATGCCCGTGTGTATCACTCAATATTCCAATTCTTTTCATAAACCAATTTTATTATATTTTATCTCAATTCATCTGTGAACCGATCACAAGCAACGCGAGGCTCACCAAAAGCACTCCGAGGTCTATCAGCTTAGGCTTGATATTCTTCTCGTGGAGAGCCACAACCCCATAGACAAAGCTAACTATCACACTGCCACGCCTTATCATCGAGACTATCGCCACCATCGAACCCGGAATAGAAAGGGAATAAAAATATGCCATGTCTGCCACTGTCAGAAACAGTGCTATGCACGGGATAGTCCATCGCCATTCAAACTTAGTGTCTAATTTTCCTTCGCCCACTCCGCTGACAGTAGCTGTCTTCTTCCTGAGACTACGCATAATGGAAATCACAGCCACCATAATTATACACTGATAAAGCGAATACCAACCCTGTACCTCTATCGGGGAATAACTGCGAAGAAGATACTTATCGTACAAGGCACTCACCGCTCCTAACGCCGTAGCGCCTATCGACATCCATATCCATTTGGAATGTTTCAGCGAAAACCCCTCCTTCGCGCCTATACGTGATATGAAAAACAGGGAGGCAAAACCCAAAATTATGCCAATCCACTGCACCCAATTCAGCCTCTCGCCAAAGATAAGCAACGCTCCCACTAACACTATCACCGGACGAGAAGCATTTATCGGTCCCTGCACCGTGAGGGGAAGGTGCTTTATGGCAAAATAGCCCAAAAGCCACGAACCTAATACAATCAACGACTTCAGTAGAATCTGCATATGCCCTATCAGCGTATTGCCAAAACCGAAATTGCTCTCAGCCATTCCGGCAATGAGAAAGGGCGACATATACAACGCCCCAAACACAGTGTTGAGCATCAACACCATAAGCACGTCGTTAGCTCTGACGGAGAGCTTCTTGAATATATCATAAAAGCCCAGACACAGGGCTGACACCAATGCTAAAGCAATCCACATACTGTAAATCTTACCAAAAACTCTTACAAAATTAATAAATACAATTCAGTTTTTTACGGAAAAATTTCCATATTAACGAATTATTCAGTAATTTTGACATTCTAACATATCTATATTCGTAAAACAACATGGCAAAAAAACTTCAAATCAGAGACTTGACGCTGCGCGACGGCCAGCAGTCATTGTTTGCTACGCGAATGAAGCAGGAAAATATCGACAAGCTCCTGCCTCTTTACCGCGACGCTAAGTTCTACATTATGGAAGTTTGGGGTGGCGCTGTGCCCGACTCCGTGATGCGCTACCTCGGTGAAAGCCCCTGGGACCGTCTCCGTGCCTGCTCAAAAGCAATGAAGGGGATATCCCTTCTTTCAGCTCTCTCGCGCGGCAGAAATCTCTTCGGCTATGTGCCTTATCCCGACTCCGTGCTTGAGGGCTTCTACAAGAAAGCCATTGAGAACGGCCTCAACGTAATGCGTATATTCGATGCGCTCAACGACCTCGAAAATATCAAGAGCTCGATCAAGATGATCAACGAGTTCAACGGTCTTAACGGTAACGTTGCCATTGCCGACACTGCCGTATGCTATACTATTGACCCCAAGGGTACTCCCGAAGCCGAGAAGATATTCACCGATGAATATTTCGTAAACTTGGCTGTAGAGATGGAGAAACTTGGTGCAAAGATGGTCACTCTCAAAGATATGGCAGGTCTTGTGAATCCATCCCGCATATTCCATCTTATGCCGAAGCTCAAAAAGGCTCTCAAGGTGCCAGTTGACTTCCATACACACTGCACACCCGGCTACGGCCTGGCTTCGGTGCTAACAGCCATTATCCAGGGCGTTGACATCGTTGACACCAACATCTGGTGGTTTGGCGGCGGCTCCGCAGCTCCTGCTATCGAGCTTATCGACATCTTCTGTAAAAAACTCGGCATAGAGCTTGAAGCCAATATGGAGGCTGTGGCAAAGATACGCCACGAGCTTAAAGACGCACGAACAGCTCTCGCTTCATTCGACCTCAATAAAGACAACTGGCAAAAAGACTTCGACGAAGCTTATGCTGTTATGCCGAAAGAGATCGACGCAGAGTTTGACCGCGCCATCGCAGCAGCCAAGGCTGACAAGGAAGAGGAACTTCTCGATGCCTGCCACAAGATTGAGGCATACTTCGGTTTCCCGAAACCCAATGAGATCGTGAAGGACGCTGAGGTGCCCGGCGGTATGTACTCTAATATGGTTGCCAATCTCCGTGCCTTGAAAGCGGAGGACGTGCTCAACGAGGCTATGGCGCTCATCCCGACCGTGCGCCGTGATGCAGGTCTTGTGCCCCTTGTGACTCCTACCAGTCAGATTGTAGGCTCCCAAGCCGTATCAGTGGCTCTTGACCGTCGCAACGGCAAGCCCGACTACACAACTAAGAGCAACCAGTTCATCTCTCTTGTGAAAGGTGAATATGGCAATACCCCTGTGCCCGTAGATCCCAAGTTCCGCGAAAAGATTACCGGAAATGCAGAGGAGAAACCCTACGACGTAACCTCTTACAAGAAACCGGAGAATCCTGTTCTCGCAGAATTCGGCAATGTGCAGCTCGCTGCCAATGAAGAGGAGTATCTGCTTCTTGAACTTCTCCCCGCAGTTGCCAAGATATACCTCACCAACAGGCGTAAAGCCGAACATGAGGCTGCTCAGGCAAAGGCAGCGGCTAAGGTTAACTTGAAAGTTGAGGGACCCGCTATTTTGGCACCTATGGGTGGCACTATCCTTGAAGTTAAGGTAAAACCGGGCGACGACGTAAAAGTTGGCGACACTGTATTGGTGTATGAGGCTATGAAGATGGAGAACGATCTCTGTTCTGACCTATCAGGCAAGGTGAAGGATGTGTTGGTAGCCCCAGGAGATGTTATGGGCACTAATCAACCGCTTATTGAATTTGAGGAGGGCGCACACGCTGCTGCCGGCTACAAGGTTGAACCTGTGAAGGGCTTTGACACATTCAAAGCTATCCACCCCGTAGAAGGAGGTACAGGCAATGCTCCTGCGCATCTTCACAACACCATCGCCACAAAGAAAGTGAAGCTTAATCCGGGTCAGACCATCAACATTGAGCATGGCGACGACGGCACCGCTACCATCATTGTAAAATAAAGCTGCCCTATAAACCAGACTACCCTCATCAATCAAATAAGATTGAGGATTCCAAATAAGATTGAAGCCAATTGCAATCCTGAGCTGCAATTGGCTTCAACCTTTTTATTTTGAACATCGGGAAGAAACCCATATTCTTAATCTTTCTTTGGTAGTATAGAATGTTTTATGTAACTTTGAGAACAAATTTGATAGGGATTTAGCCATTGTGTAAGTTTTTATTAAGATGATAGGGAAACTAATAATATTATTAGCCGGAGAAATTGCAACTTCGACTTTAGGAATATGTCAGGAGCGGGTGGATGCGGTGCCGAATTATCCGCCGATGGTAGTTCAGGAGGAAGTGCCGACTGTAAAATGGGAGCTGCTGACACCGGAGAGTGTCGGAGGAAAGTGCGTGGAGCGGTTCACAGTCAATTATGCTGATTCAGTTGCGAGACTATGCTTCACACAGTTGCCTCGACCAATGAAGACGGTTTCACCCGGTGATTCTATTGTGGAGATAAATGCCGGGTATTATTATGTCACCTCGCCACAGTTCGGCACAGGAGCAGAGGATATTGTGATTGATGTGGAGTGTGAATGGCCACTCAGAGCTGTTGCCGAAGGACCGGAGGCGTTTCACGCCGTCACTCCGGGTAACCGTGTCATACCTGTGGCACTTCATAATAAACAGTCGATGGCTGATGCCGCCCTTGCCGACCCAAAATGGCAGAATTGGATGATTCCGGCTGATTCAATCTACAGGCTTAACGAAAAACTTATCCAAGGTGAAAAGCCGGGACCTTTTGACATTGTGCCCTCGTTTAAGAAAGTGACGCTTACCGAAGGCATATTTAAAGCCGGCACTCCGATTGAAACTGCAATAACCTACAACCTTAATCCGGAATACTATAAGATTACGTTGACCCCTGAAAAAGCCGTTATTGAAGGTGCTTCGGAGAAAGCGGTAGCAATGGGACGCAGGATGCTTGAACGTCGTTTGCTCGAACCGAATGGCGGTGTGTTACCGTGTGCCGTGATAGAGGATTTGCCCGATTATCCATATAGGGGATTGATGATTGACATAGCCAGGAATTTCCAGACTCCTGAGACGATGCACGATATGGCTTCACTGATGGCTGATTACCGTTTTAATCGTCTTCATTTCCATATAACCGACGATGAGGCGTGGCGTTTGGAAATACCCGGTTTACCTGAGCTGACAGATGTCGGATCGAGGCGTGGCTATACACTCGACAGTAAAGAATACCTGCCGGAAATATTTGCCGGGACAGGCGATCCCGACCATAATCTGCCTACTGCCAACGGCTTCTTCACACGCCGGGAATTTATAGATTTTATAAAATACTGCGATTCGTTAGGTATCGCCGTAATACCTGAGATTGAGTCACCGGGACACGCACGTGCAGCTATCAAGGCTATGGAGGCACGACGACGCAATACAGGTGACGAAACTTACCGACTTATTGAGGATGGCGACACCTCTAAATACACCTCAGCCCAACTTTATCACGATAATCTAATGAATCCAGCCTTACCCGGCACCTATAAGTTCATTGCCAAGGTAGTGGATGAGATTGCCAATATGTATAAAGAGGCTGATGTGCCACTTATAGGCATTCATCTTGGAGGCGATGAAGTACCCGACGGAGCTTGGGACGGCTCCCCTGCTGCTATTAAAATGTCGGAAAATCTTGGATTAAAAGGACGTCACGCCCTACAAGGGGAATATGTGAAAAATATTTCCAATATTATGCGTAGCCGTAATATCCCGTTATATGGCTGGCAGGATATATGCACCGACTATGACGAGGATTTCCATACCCAGGTGGCGCCAACTGTCGGTGGAATGGATTGTTGGGTTTCACCCCATAATCCGGAAGATAACATTGCCATAAAGGGTGTGAAAGCGGGTTATCCCGTGATAATAAGCAATGTTGACTACTTCTATATGGATATGCTTTACTCGCCTCATCCGGAAGAGCGCGGACTTTATTGGGGTGGTTTCGTAGATGAGCTTCGCACACTTTCAGGTTATCCGGAAAAGATCTGTCCGCCACAGGAGAATCAGAAAGGCAAAGTAATAGGTGTATCAGGTCAGCTTTTTGGCGAGACAATTCGCAGTCGAGAAGATATGGAGAGGTTATTATTCCCTAAGTGCTTGGGATTAGCGGAGCGAGGTTGGAACGGCACTCCAACCTATAATGAAGCTGATTTCAACATACTTATTGGTGAAAAGGAATTGCCACGTCTTGAACGTCTCGGCACGACCTGGCATCTGCGTCAACCCGGCATTATGATTAAGGATGGTAAAATCTTTATGAATAGTCCTTATCCTGATGCGGAGATTCATTACACTCTTGACGGCACCGCGCCGGCTCTTATCGGCTCAAGTATCTACGACGGACCAATACCCCTCCCAAGCGGTAATGTAGATATCCGCGCAATCCTTGTAAAAGATGGCAAGACCTCCGTCCCCACCTTAGCCATCCCAAAATAATCAAGTGATTTTTACGTATTAGCCTTGGCAGATGAAAACAAATAATCTGTCAAGGCTTTATTTATTTTACAGTTGGATTTGGAAGCGGGTGATGCCGTCGCTGCCGGTCTTGAGGGAATAGGAGGCATTGTGTCGGTTGAGAATCTCACTGATGAGCGTCAAGCCTATGCCTCGCCCTTCCCTCTTTGTAGTAAAGAACGGACTGAAAAGCTGCGTCGAAACCTCTTCCGAAATCGGTTCACCATTATTAGCTATCTCCAACACCGGTCTTTCATTCTGCACATATATCACAATCCTTATGATTCCATCCTCCCTATTTATACTTTCGATGGCGTTCTTGACAATGTTAACAATCACCTGCTGCATCAATGCCAAGTCAACTTCTACCTCAATCTCCTCCTTATGAGGTTCGAAAATCAACGCCATATCTGCCGGAGCCATACCCTGAAGGAAAGGCACCATATCCCCCACCATCTTATTAAGCTCAATCTTACTCCTCACCGGCTCAGGCACCCTCACCACATCGGCATACGAACTGATAAAGCGCGTCATCTGGTCGCAACGGTTGTCGCAGCTCTCAATCACCTCTTTCAAATCATCGCTATCGCTCAGATCGTGAAGCGTATCAAGCACCGACCTCACACCACCCATAGTATTATTCACCTCATGGGATATTATACGTATCACCTTCTCATAAGCACCCCTCTCAGCCCGCATCACCTCCTCGGTCAAGCTCTCAAGAAGATAGAACTGTCGCGGAAAACCGCTCTGGACAAAGCTAAGATGGTAGCAGCGGTAGCGGCGTATATCACCCCTCCTGATCTCCTCGCTCACTCCCAAAGGCACCTCTGCCATACGTCTCGCAAGCTCCGAAGGGAGATCCTCTATCACCCTTCCCACAATATTCTCCTCCGATAAAATCCCGGTAATCTTTAAAAATGACGGGTTCACCAACGACACCTTACCGTCGAAATCGAGCATCACAACGCCCATAGGGGATGCCTCTATCAGAAGCTGAAGAAAACTCTCACGTTCCATATTTTGCAGACGCTCATTGCGCAGCTTGTCAATCATAGTGTTGAAAAGCTTCACCACCCTGTCTGCTTCAGGCTCACCTACGTTTACCAAGCGATTATTGAAATCCTGCGCAGCTATAAGATCCATACCGTGCCTTACGGTCTGTGCCGGCTTGAGCACACTTCTGAACAGCACCAACAGAAACAATGCTTCCACGCCGAGCACCACATAAGTAATCCATAAATAACTATGTGGAAGAAAAGCCACCATACCATATGTGGCAATTACCGAAAAAAGAATCAGACCGAAAAGCCAGTATCTCATATAGCCTTACTTAAATCCATATTTCTCCATACGCCTGTAAAGCGTTTGGCGCGTGATACCCAAATAGCGTGCCGCACTTGTGAGATTACCTCCCGACTTCTCCAAAGCCTCCGCTATAGCATTGCGTTCCACATCGTCAAGAGTAGGCGAAGCCATCGTAGGTGCAGAGATGTCGATACCTGATGCCTCAGCCTGATCGCTGAAAAGCTCTCTCCTAAGAGTGCCGTCGCCGATAAGAACGGCTCGCTCTACCATATTCTTCAATTGGCGTATATTACCCGGATAAGGAAGGCGCGTCAGCAGTTCCATTGTCTCCCCGGGAATCTCCGGTACAGCCACCCCCATACTACGGGCAGTCTCCTTTGCGAAATGACGCACAAGAAGCGGAATATCGTCACGCCGCTCCCTCAAAGGGGG
>CAMWIF010000043.1 GCA_947174225.1 uncultured Porphyromonadaceae bacterium
TTATATTACAATCCTCTGCAATAAGCTCAGGATAACAGGAATTCTATCTCTTTGAAAGCATATGAACGGCACTCGTTGCCAAGGTCGAGTGTAATTATGCCATCAGAAGCCACATCGGAAATGCGTGCCTTTATGCCTTCCCCTCTAAGACAGTCAAAAAACGGATACTCGTCCCCGTCGGCACGCCACATCTTAGACATAAATTCCTTATGCAGTTGATCCGGGGCAGCCACTGTCATTGCCATACGTTTCTCCACGTGATCGGCAAGAATTGCCGCAGCTTCCGAAAGATCGTATTCGCACCCGGTAAGCTGAGTGAGCGATACCGGATTTGGCGCATCGCTCATAAACCGCTCCTGATTAAGATTTACGCCTATGCCCGCAATTGTATAAAGTATCTCTCGCGGTGTGATTGCGTTCTCTATGAGTATGCCACATATTTTACGGTCATCGACATATATGTCGTTGGGCCACTTAATTTTCGCTTCTACACCGTAATCGGCAAGCAAATCAACCACAGCCAAAGCCACAGCTTCCGACACGGTAAATTGGCTACGAGGCTCAACACCTTCCGGACGCAGGAATATGGAGCAACATAGATTCTTCCCCGGCTCTGATTCCCATGAATTGCCACGCTGTCCGCGTCCGGCTGTCTGGCGACGCGCAAACACGAGGGAAGGTATCGGGAGACTGTCACGGTTGGCGGATACCCAGGTGTTGGTGGAGAGAGTCTCTTCTAATTCAAAAATACGCATAATTCAAACGCAATCAAAATTCAATGCAATCCAAAATCATGTATTGCTTAAAATCTTATGATTCTCCTGCCATCGGGGAGTTCCTCTATGCCTACCTTCACAGCTTCTTCGGGAAGAAGATTACCTATACGCTCAGGCCACTCCATAAAGCAGACATTTCCCGAATAGAAATAATCTTCCGCACCTATTTCAAGCGCCTCGGCAGGCGATTCAAGACGGTAGAAGTCGAAATGATATATCGGTTTGCCGGTAGCGTCGCTATACTCATTGACGATGCTGAAAGTAGGGCTGCCCGAGTCTTCCGTAGCGCCAAGTTGGCGGCATACCTCAGCTATGAATGTAGTTTTCCCCGCTCCCATCTCGCCATAAAATGCGAAAAGCTTCTCCTCTCCCATATGAGCTATAAACTGTGCAGCAGCGTCGGGGATACGATCTATATTGTCAATTATTATTTCCATTTCCAAAGATATTAGGTTGGTTCGGATAGGCAATCAACGGTCGCCACAGAAGGCAACCGCTTATAATTAATGATCAACCATCCATAATTGTAGACTCTATAAAAGTAGAACTATACCGTTAAAATGACCAGATAGGTATAGATATAATGCAAAATTAATAAAAAATGATTAAATTTGCACATTGAGGCTACATCAAAAACGTTTAACTGATATATCTGACACAGATAACTAATAATTCAACGACATAACATAATCAAGAAATGGGAAAAGTAGTGATTATCGGCGCCGGTGGCGTCGGAACGGTAGTGGCGGCTAAATGCGCCCAGAATCCTGACGTATTCAACGAAATCGTCATCGCATCGCGCACAAAGGAGAAATGCGACCGTCTGGCAGAACGCATCGGAGCGCCAAACATCACCACCGACAGGGTAGACGCCAACTCTGTGGAGGAACTCTGTGAGCTTTTCAACCGCCACAAACCCGACATCTGCATTAACGTTGCTCTCCCCTATCAGGATCTCACCATAATGGAGGCATGCCTCCAATGTGGCGTCAATTACCTCGACACAGCCAACTATGAGCCTGAGGACGAAGCCCATTTCGAATATAGCTGGCAGTGGGCTTTCCGTGAGCGCTTCGAGAAGGCAGGGCTTACCGCCATACTCGGCTGTGGATTCGACCCCGGTGTGTCTGCCGTATTCGTGGCTTACGCCAACAAGCATCACTTCTCTGAGATGCGTTATCTCGACATCGTAGACTGCAATGCCGGCAACCACGGCAAGGCTTTCGCCACCAACTTCAATCCTGAAATCAACATACGTGAAATCACCCAGAAGGGTAAGTATTGGGAAGACGGGAAATGGGTAGAGACAGAGAACCTTGAGATACACCGTCCGCTCAACTACCCCAATATCGGTGAACGTGAGTCATATCTTCTCTATCACGAAGAGCTTGAGAGCCTCGTGATAAACTTCCCAACCATACGTCGCGCACGCTTCTGGATGACCTTCGGGCAGGAATATCTTACTCACCTGCGTGTAATCCAGGATATAGGTATGGCGCGTATAGACCCTGTGATGTATGAGGGTCGCGAAATTATACCTATCCAATTCCTGAAAGCGGTTCTCCCTGACCCCGGTTCGCTCGGAGAGAACTACACAGGCGAAACCTCAATCGGTTGCCGCATCTCCGGTCTTGATAAGGAGGGTAAGGAGTCTACCTATTATATATATAATAACTGCTCTCACGAAGAGGCATACAAGGAAACCGGTGCACAAGCTGTGAGCTACACCACAGGCGTACCCGCCATGGTGGGTGCCTATATGTTCCTTACCGGCAAGTGGGTTAAGCCCGGCGTGCACAATGTGGAGGAATTCGATCCGGATCCATTCCTGGAGAAACTCGCTGCCTCAGGTCTGCCCTGGCATGTGATTGTAGACGGGGATCTGGAGCTTTAGTTTAGAGTTTAAGGTTTAGGGTCTATAGATTAACGTAGGATCGGACAAAGTAAATTTATGAGAAACAAAAGATTGATATATCTAACCCTCACGGCTCTCGCGGGAGCCGGGGGGTTTGCTCTGGCTCAACAGGCAGAGTTGAAGAATGTGAAGGGGGCTTATGAGGTTGAGACTCCTAAGGGGATTGTGAGCATACAGCCTCTCACCTCCGATATTTTCCGTGTAACCACCTTGCCGAAAGACTCCAAATTGACCTACCGTCCGTCGCAGTCGGCAATTCTGGCTCCTGAGCAGGTAAACGCACGCACCTCAGCCACTCCGGATGCTTTCTTCATCACCACCCCGACAACAACGGTGCGAATTGACCGAAACACGGGAACCGTGACTTTCCACGACCCTCACGGCGACATAATTCTGTCTGAAGTTGAGGGTGTTGACAATTCCGGAACGGTAAAGACCATTACCCTTGAAGGAAATGCTGAAGAGGTGTTCTACGGTGCGGGAGAGCGTGGTCACGCCCTCAACCTTAACGGCGACACCTTGACAATGTATAACCGCCAGAACTACGGCTACACTGCCGGCGATCCACGTATCTCCCAAATGGGCATATCGGTGCCTTACATCGTGTCTGACCTTGGTTATGGTGTGCTGTTTGACGACTATAACGAGGCAAACCTTGTAATAGGCGACACAATCACCTACACATCCGACACCCCCTATCCCCTTTCCTATTATTTCATCAACGGCAACGGCTCATTGGCTGAGACCACAAAGGGCTATACAAAGCTGACAGGCAGGCAAAACCTGCCACCTTTCTGGAGCCTCGGTTACATCACCTCCAAATATGGCTACCATAATCAGGGAGAGGCAGAGGGAGCCATCGACTCTCTCAAGACTCGCGGCTATCCTGTTGACGGCATGGTGCTCGACCTCTACTGGTATGGTGTGGAGACCGATATGGGTCGTCTTGAATGGGATCCAAAGCAATGGGCAGACCATAAGAAGATGCTCTCCGACCTCAAAGAGAAGGGTGTGAATATGGTGCTCATCTCCCAGCCTTATGTAAATAAAATAGGAGCCTTAGATAACTACAACTACCTTTCTGAGCGCGGTATGCTTGCCAAGGACTCACTTGGCAATACCCACGATGTCACAACCTGGGTAGGTGACGCCGGCATGATCGACGTGAGCAATCCGGAGACCCGTGAATGGCTGTGGAACCGACTGAAAGGTCTCACCGCAGAAGGTGTGGCAGGATGGTGGGGCGACCTCGGAGAACCGGAGGTGCATCCGCGTACCATCGTACATGCTAACGGAGAGACAGCTCCTCAATACCATAATGTCTACGGCAATGAATGGAGCCGTCTTATCTATGAAGGGCTGCGTAAGGACTTTCCGGACATGCGTCCCCTGCTCATGATGCGCGGCGGCACAGCCGGTCTGCAACGATACAGTGTGTTCCCCTGGACCACCGACGTGTCTCGCTCTTGGGGTGGTTTTCAGCCACAGGTCAATCTGATGTTAAGTTCCGGTCTGTCGGGTCTCGCCTATATGGGTTCCGACTTGGGCGGTTTCGCCGTTGATCCGGAGAATCCGCGTGATGAGGAACTATACGTGCGTTGGGTGCAGGCAGGTGCTTTCACTCCTATGATGCGCACCCACGCCCAGCAGCAGCCGGAGCCATACCATTATCCCGACAGTGAGCCTATACTTAAAAAGTTCATAAAGATGCGTTATGAATGGCTTCCGTATAACTATACGTTGGCTTATGAAAACGCATCCGAAGGTCTTCCTCTCGCACGTCCGCTCAACTTCCGTGGCGACAATTCCGACCCTAAGTATGCCGATATTCATGATGAATATTTATGGGGTGACGAAGTGCTCATTGCCCCTGTCACCGAACAGGGTGCGCGTCAGCGTAAAGTGGTCTTCCCTGCCGGAGACTGGATTAACTGGAACAATCCCTCGCTGCGATATAAAGGTGGCACGGAGGCAACCGTAAAGGCTCCCCTCGAAGAACTTCCAATGTTTGTGCGTGCCGGTTCTTTCATTCCTCTGTATATGCAGCCTATCGAGAATGTAACCCAGTATAATCCTCAACTGCTGACAGTGCGCTACTATCCTGCCAACAAGGAGACGAGCTACGTGCTCTTTGACGACGACCGTAAATCGCCTACCTCATTGGCTGACGGTAAATATCAGCTTACCTATTTCACAGGCGTTAAGTCAGCACGCGACATCGAGATTTCGCTGCGTACAAACGGCGGCACATATGCTGATATGCCTGCTGTGCGCATTATGACCTTTGAAATCATCGACGTAGCGAAACCTAAGAGTGTAAGTCTTTCCGACGGCACCGACCTTCCCGAATTCGGGAGTCTGAAGATGATTCGCCAATATGGGTATACCTATGACTCCGCCACACGCACACTGAGCATACGCTTCCCCTGGAACTATACACCTATCTCTCTCAACATCAAATAAATGAATAGATTGCTCGCGGCTAAAGCCGCCTCCACCACACTTGTCGGACTGTCTGCAATGCAGACAGCCGACATTCTTTCAAAGATTGCCGACCGAATAGAGGAGGAAGCGGATCTTATTTTGGTTGAGAACGCTCTCGACCTGAAGAAGATGCAGTTCGCCGATCCTGATTATGACCGTCTGCTTCTCACGCCAGACCGCATCCGCTCCATAGCCTCTGATATGCGTGCTGTGGCTAAGTTGCCCGTGCCTTACGGACGTATAATTTCCAAGACAGTACGCCCCAACGGTATGTCCATCTGTAAGCTCAGTGTGCCTTTCGGGGTAATCGGCGTAATCTACGAGGCGCGTCCCAATGTTACGGCAGACGTTTTCTCACTCTGTTTCCGTGCGGGCAGTGCCTGTGTGTTGAAAGGAGGGCATAGTGCCGACAACTCCTCAAGAGCCATTGTAAGGATTATTCACGATGTGCTTAGGGAGAACGGTCTCCCGGAGGCACTGTGTACTCTTCTTCCAGCCGACCGAGAGAGCGCGTCGCTAATGCTTGATGCCGTGGGCATAATAGATGTTATTATACCTCGTGGAGGACGTGGACTCATTGATTTCGTCCGCGACCACTCCAAAGTGCCGGTGATAGAGACCGGTGCCGGAGTGTGCCATACTTATATCGACCACTCTGCCTCCGTGTCTATGAGCCGAGACATTGTGTGTAATGCAAAGACTCGCCGTGTAAGCGTATGCAACGCTCTCGATTGCCTGCTTATTCATTGGGACCGCCTTGCCAATCTTCCTGACATTGTGCGTCCGTTGACAGAGAAAGAGGTGACAATCTATGCCGACCAACGTTCTTATACGGCTTTAAAAGGCAAGTATCCCAATCACCTTTTGGAGCGGTCTACCCCGGAAAGTTTCGGCACGGAGTTCCGCGACTATAAGCTCGCTGTAAAAACGGTGGATTCTCTCGATGAGGCTATGATACATATTGCACGTTACGGCTCCCACCATAGCGAATGTATAATCAGTGAAGACGGCGAATCAATCCGTAAGTTCCAGCTTGGTGTGGATGCGGCGTGTGTCTATGTGAATGTCTCCACAGCTTTCACCGACGGGGCACAGTTCGGGTTCGGAGCGGAAATCGGCATCTCTACACAGAAACTCCATGCCCGCGGACCAATGGCTCTTGCCGAGCTTACCACCTATAAATACCTGATTACAGGCGACGGCCAGGTCAGGGAATAAAACCGAATAAGATGAAATTAGCGAAATATCTGATAATGCCAATATTGGCGATGGTCATGTTCTGTGTAGACGGTTGCAGCGACGATGCGCCTGAGCCTAAATCTGACTACGCTCTTCTTGGCATATATAGCAAGGGCACTGATGAATTCATGGAGATAGAGGACCTCGACTGGATATATCAGTATAATTTGGAGGAATACGCCGGTGAGAAATACTGGATAAAGCGTAAGCTCACCTATCTTTATGAACCGGTGTCGGAGCTTTTGCTTCGGCAAGACATCGAAGGACTCCTTCAGGTAGATAAGGTAATCAGTGTGGATTCGCAGGAAATGACTCTATGCTGGGTGGCTACACCTTTAACAGAGGAGGTTGATGAGGATTCTAAATTTGAAATAATCCAAGTTTTCTTTAAAGATGACTATGAAGTAGACCCTGCCAACTATCGCACCTATAAACGCATTACTGCCAATCAGCTCAAAGCGGGTTTAGGCAATATCAAGGTAATTGAAGCGTATTAACAAACCACTATAAACTAACCTAAATGTCAAAGAAAAAAATAGTGATAATCGGAGCCGGTAATATGGGAGGAGCCATAGCCGCATCTCTTCGTGGCACAGACTATGAAGTCACTGTCACTGCCCATACCCGACAAACTCTTAGCCGTATTCACAGTCTCTGTCCTGACTTCCACGTCACACTCGACAACGTGCAGGCTGTCACGAATGCGGATATAATCGTATTGGCAGTAAAGCCTTATCTGTTAGCCGAGGTGGCTCACGAAATACGTAATCATATAAAAAGGGGAGCAACGATTATCTCAGTGGTTGCAGCCGTGTCGATTGATGAGTTAAAAGAGATGCTCGGCAACCACGATGTTTTCCGAGTTATTCCCAATACAGCCATACGTCTTGGGAAAAGCGCAACTTTCATTGCCGGGAAATCAGAGGGCAATAGTATCAAAGAGGTTGAGGCAATCTTCAACCGGTCTGGTAAATCTTTCTTGATTGAGGAAAAAGATATGGCAGCCGTGACTGCCCTCTCCTCTTGCGGCATTGCCTATTTCTTACGCTTTATCCGCGCAGCTACTGAGGGAGCAGTAGAGCTGGGATTACGTCCAGGATTCGCAGCAGAGGTAGCAGCTGCCACAGCCGTAGGGGCAGCAGCGTTAGTGGAAGACGGTGGACATCCTGAAGCAGAGATTGACAAGGTAGCTACCCCCGGCGGTCTCTCCATAAAAGGATTGAATGCATTAG
The DNA here is from genome assembly GCA_947174225.1 of uncultured Porphyromonadaceae bacterium. Classification (GTDB taxonomy): domain Bacteria; phylum Bacteroidota; class Bacteroidia; order Bacteroidales; family Muribaculaceae; genus Lepagella. Next base: position 7,647 of record CAMWIF010000043.1, read on the forward strand.
CAGCCAATGGATTCACAACAGCCGTAGTCGCTGCCCTTAAAGCTTCTTTCAAACCATAAATTATGAGTCGTATAGTAGTAAAAATCGGCAGCAACGTAATAACCCGAAAAGATGGTACTTTGGATGTGACGCGAATGTCGGCACTCGTAGACCAAGTGGCAGAACTGCGTCGCCGTGGTCATCAGATAATCCTTGTATCTTCGGGAGCCGTGGCTGCCGGACGCAACGAAATCCGTCCTGAACACCGTTTAGACACCGTATCCCAACGCCAGTTATATTCAGCCGTAGGACAGGCAAAACTCATCAACCGTTACTATGAACTCTTTCGTGACCACGGATTGGTCTGTGGCCAGATACTCACCACCAAAGAGGGATTCGGCTCACGTACACATTACCTTAATCAGAAACACTGCATGGAGGTAATGATAAGCGAAGGAGTGATACCAGTAATTAATGAGAACGACACCATATCCGTGACGGAACTGATGTTTACCGACAATGACGAGCTTTCCGGACTCGTGGCAGCTATGATGGATGCCGATTTATTGGTAATTCTCAGTAACATCGACGGAATTTATGATGGAGATCCTTCTCTTCCTGAGTCTAAGGTAATCCGCGAGATCCGTCCGGGCGCAGTCGACCTTTCAAGTGTAGTGGTAGCCGGAAAATCTACATTTGGGCGTGGAGGAATGTTAACCAAAAGTCGTATCGCCCTGAAAGTGGCTTCAGAAGGAATTGAAGTTATGATAGCCAATGGTAAACGTGATGACATCCTGCTTCACCTTGTAGATAATATGGATAAAGTTATCTGCACACGCATATTGCCGGGTGAAAGGGTAAACGGAGTCAAGAAATGGCTGGCACATTCCCATGACTTTGTGAAAGGACGTGTAGTGGTCAATGCCGGAGCGGCTGAAAGTTTACTCGACGAAAACCGTGCCGTCAGTCTTTTGCCGATCGGTATAGAAACTGTAGAGGGAGATTTTGAAAAAGGCGACCTCATCGAAATTGTCACTCATAATCCCTATGACGATGCACACCTAACCAGCCCTGCCGACACCTCGGCAAAGCCTGAACTCAGAGCGTTGGGATTGGGATGCTGCGACTATAGCAGCACAGAGCTACGCACCTTAATAGGCAAAAAGGGACATCGTCCTGCCATCCACTACGACTACCTCGTCATTTTCTGACTCACTGACATATATTATGCAGATGTATATTTGAATATTAATAATTTATAATTCTTCAATATTTATAGCTAAATAGCTAAAAATCAGACACTCGAATTCCAATTGGGGAATATTGTCAATCAAATTTATCACGCTTCATCGGAGATTAGACTGCTGCTTTTTTGCACATTTATGCCGATGGTGTGAACCAAAAGTGAGGATTTTCAGTTATACCAATATAACGACAATATGACGTTATATTCTTATCAATAAACCCTAATAACAACACCTTTAAACCCCAACGGAATATGAAAACATCTTTCCTCAATACAATCCTGAAATCAGCCACTCTGATAGTTGTGTTTACAATGGCTACATTTAAGGCATTTGCAAGTGATTCGGAAGCACCTAAAGATATGCTTGTCTCCAACATAGCCACGGCATCAGCCTCACCGGTTATAGTCACAGCTGCTGATCTTGTCACAAAGGTTTATGGAGCTTTACCCTTAACCATTACTAAAGAAGAGACAATACAAAATTCATGTAAACAGCTTAATCTTCTTCCCGAATCTGACGAAAATGAACTTTGGCTCGACAGCGATACAGGTTATTGCGTAAGTTACTCCGGTATGACTCCCCAGGTATCAGCCGTGGCACAGTTTGATGATAATGCTCTCAGCAGTTTTGGTTATTTCTTCATATTCCCCTATACCACAGACTGCCGCGAAGAGGCTAACCGTAGCCAGTGTGCCTTCTGTAGCTCACTTCTCCAGGAGATGTATGATATGGGTTCAATTGTAGGAGTTCCCATTGACGAAGATGTAACTCCTAATCCCCTCTTCTCTGCACTTGGCAGCTACGATGGCCATCACATCAACGTATCACTCCGTGAGCAGAGTGTATCAGAGAATGCAGGTCGTTTTCTCCTCGTGCTTGAGGTGACACCCAACGCCTACAACCTCTATGATTCAGTTATGGCAATGCAGCCGTAAGAATAGTTTAGGGTTTATGGCATGCATAGTGGTGAGATTTAAGTGAGGATAATCCATAATGTCCTAATGAAATATGATGAAATTACATTTAATATTCATAGCTTTGCTCCTCAGTGGAGTCTCAGCATTAGCACAAAATATCACAGCCGATACATCAGTGTCGGCTGTCAGTGCCTATAAATGCACTGGCTCCTCTTCTCATATATGCTTAGCAGCCTCCTCCGAAGAGTGTAGCGGTTCATCTTGCGATATGACACTCTCCAAGTTATCTGATTTTGCAACGAAAGTATGTGGCTTGACCACAGCCGACACGGTAGCAGTAGTGCCACAGGGTGTAACTGCCTTACCTGAATATGCGTTTGCCGACTGCAAGCAGCTACGCCATATTCAGCTTCCCAACACTCTCAAAGAAATCGGAGATTACGCATTCTTAGGTTGCGATAATCTACGGGATATACACCTTCCAGCAACACTGACCAAAATCGGGGAAGGTGCATTCCGTGAATGTAGTTCTATTAAAACTCTCACTATACCAGCCAACGTAACTGTTTTGCCCCGCTATATGTGTGCTTGGTGCGCCGATTTACAGAGCGTCGCTTTACCTAAAGGATTAAAAGACATTGGAAGTCATGCATTCGCATATTGTAGTAGCCTTGAAAGCATACAGATACCCAACCGTGTAGCCCACATAGGCAGCAATGCCTTCAGTTTCTGTTCATCCCTGAAAGAGATCAGCTTACCCGTCAGTATAACCGAACTCGAAAGTTACGCCTTCTCCGACTGTTCCTCACTAAAACGCGCTACCCTCCCTGCCAACGACAAGATGCTTGGAGAATACCTGTTTACGGGCTGTAAATCCTTGGAAGAGATAGTGTGTATGAGCAAAAAACGCCCTACCTTCGACTGCAACAGCCCCTTCTTCGACCCCTCAGAGAACCTAAAAATCCGCTACATCACTCCCGGTTGGAAGTGGTAACTATAATTTTAAGCCCTACTCCTTCTTAACATTTAAAATCAGGGTAAAAATCAAGATAAATTGTGATATTTAGGATAAATTTAGTGTAATTTTCGCTTTTAATCTGTCGTCATTTGGCAGTATGGCAATTTTTATCTTACTTTGCTTTTAAGAAGACGATAGTCCGTGTCGTCTTTTTCAGTATCCCTATCATTAACCCAAATTCAGTACGGAAATTTCCGTAGTATTTTTTACATCTTTACACAACATGAAAACAGTTCCCAAGCCGTTAGGAAAGTCCACGGCATCCCAAGCTACTTATGCCTTGGTGACACTCATTGTCTTCATTGCAGCAATGTTGACAGTATTGCTCTCAGCTTGTTCTTCCACCTCTATTGAAGAACCACAATCACCAGTTTCCGCAGATGGAGACAATCTTGTGATTACCCTTTCCACACCC
>CAMWIF010000044.1 GCA_947174225.1 uncultured Porphyromonadaceae bacterium
ACCTTATGCGGACGCTTCCCGATTCACTCCGAACCCCCTTCTTTGAAATGTTAGGCTACCCGGTATTGGCATCCGAGATGATGAACCGTAAATTCCTCTTCGCCCAACTCAACGGTGAGTTGGCAGCCGAAGGAGACAATGCAGGAGCTAATTACGCAGCCCGCTTGTCAACCCAAGCATCTGACAGTATCGACAGCCTCACGCACATCTACAACACCCTCGTCGATGGCAAATGGGACGGTATGATGACAGTGCCTCCCGGTTTCTGTGCCAAATATCAAGAGCTTCCCCCATTACAGCACTTCCCTGAAATTGAAGAGAGAAGGGTAGACCTCACTACGCACTCTGATACCCAACCACTATGCCGTACTCTTGATCTACGTAAAGTAGAAATAGGGGAGTATAGTCGCCAACTCGGCACACGGATTATAGACGGTATTGGCTACGATGGCTATATACTTCAATTAGGTGAACCTGAAACACCTCTTAAATCAGAGGCAGCAGTAGCAACTCTGGAAATAGAGGGATTGACAGGCGACAGTGTAACCCTCCAAATCTTCCATTTGCCATTCTTCCCGATGTACGAAGGCAAAGGCTGCAAGATAGGAGTTAGCCTCGACGGTGGTGACGAACAGATAATCGAATATCTCCCCGAAGAATGGTCAAAGCCCTGGAAACTGAACATCCTCCGCAACTCCGCCCTCTCCACCGTCACCTTCCCCCTCACTCCTGAAGTAACCTTACCCATAGGTTCTCCCGACAACACCTTACCCATAGGCTCTCCTGATACAACCTTACCCGTAGACTCTTCTGACACCACCTTCCCTCCAAACAGTGACTGCCACGAACCTGTCCACACCCTCCATCTCCGAGGCATAGACCCCGGTATGGCAATCCAGCGCATAGTCATCGACAACGGTACTCTCCGCCCCGGCTACATCGGTCCCTCCCCCCAATAATCCTTCAATAGTCGGTTTTTTGGGAGATTGATATGCGTATTCCGTGATTTTTGCTTAAATTTGTCTTTTGAACCTTAAAAATTAACATTATGGCTATCAATCTCCAGAAAGGACAACGTGTGGATATAGGTCTGCAGAAAGTATGTGTGGGCCTTGGTTGGGATGAGAATAATACGGGAGGTATGGACTATGACCTTGACGCATCGGCTTTTATGCTCGGTGAAAACAAGAAACTCCCGGAAGATGAGTTTTTCGTGTTCTATAACAATCTTGTATCGCCCGACCAGGCGGTTGAATCGTCGGGTGATGACCTGACAGGTGGTAATAGAGACGGTGGAAACGACAATGAAACCCTTACCGTAGACCTTGAAAAGGTTGACCCGCGTATCAATGAGATTATCTTTACTGTCACTATCCACGAGGCGGAGAAACGTCGCCAGAACTTCGGACAGGTGCATAATTCCTACATTCGTATCTATAATGCCATCACCAACGAGGAGATTGCAAAATATGACCTCGACGAAGACTTCTCGATTGAGACAGCCGTTGAGTTCGGTCGTCTCTACAAGCGTAACGGTGCGTGGCGTTTCGAGGCTCTTGGCAACGGTTTCAAGGGTGGACTCCAGTTCCTTGTTGACAAATACGTAAGCTGATTCATCTGCATAAGCTATATCTACGGAGCAGAGAATATACCGATTTAGTGAATAACTCCGCAATGTTGCGGCTTTTTGAAGCTTAAAATACCGGTTTTAGGTTGTAATGTTACAGAAATAACCTCTAACTTGTAAATCAGCATTAACTTTGCAGTATAAAAATTACGTAAAAGGAAATACAACTATGATTAATCTCGAAAAAGGACAGCGTGTCAATGTTGAACTTCCGAAGTTCACCATCGGTCTCGGATGGGACACCAACCAGTCAAGCACCGGCACAGATTTCGACCTCGATGCCTCTGCATTCATACTCGGTGAGAACGGTAAGATTCTTGAAGACGAATACTTCGTGTTCTACAACAATCTTAAATCGCCCGACGGAGCCGTTGAACATACCGGCGATAATCTTACCGGTGAAGGTGAAGGTGATGACGAGAGCATTCTGATTGACCTCTCACACATCGATCCGCGTGCCACAGAGATCCGTTTTGTGGTAACTATCCACAAGGCTGACGAGCGTCGCCAGAACTTTGGTCAGGTACGCAACGCTTTCATCCGTATCTACAACAGTGTCACCGGTGAGGAGATACTTCGTTATGACCTCGACGAAGACTTCTCGATCGAGACAGCCGTTGAGTTCGGTCGCCTCTACAAGCGTAACGGACAGTGGAAATTTGAAGCTATCGGCACAGGTCAGAAAGCCGGTCTCGCCCAATACCTCAACAAGTATAACTAATACTTTCCATTAGCAACTCTCTCCTCACCATTTCATTAAACCTAATAAAGACTAAAATTATGAGAAGACTTCCGGTTTATCTGCTCTTAGACACTTCCGGCTCTATGTATGGTGAGCCTATTGAAGCTGTCAAGAATGGCGTTCAGGTGCTCATCTCCACCTTGCGTCAGGATCCCTATGCTCTTGAGACCGCTTATCTCAGTATCATAACTTTCGACAGTAAAGCTCAACAGGTGACACCCCTCACCGAGCTTTCAGCTTTCCAACAGCCTAATCTCCAGGCTAACGGCTGCACGGCTCTCGGCGAAGCCCTCTCCCTGCTGACTCAGAAAGCCGACCAGGAGGTCACCAAAACCACGATGGAGAAGAAAGGAGACTGGAAACCCCTCGTGTTTATAATGACTGACGGCGAACCCACCGACGACCTCAACAAGGGGCTTGCCGAATTTAAGAAAGGTAAGTGGGGTATGGTAGTGGCTTGTGCCGCCGGTGTAGGTGCCAACACCAATACCTTGAAGAAAATTACTGAGAATGTGGTGGAACTCGACACTGCAAGCAGCGACACTATCAAAGCCTTCTTCAAGTGGGTGTCTGCTTCTGTGAGTGCCGGCAGTATGAAAGTGGAAGATGGCGGTGGCGAACTCGGTTCCCTCGGAGAACTTCCTCCTCCACCCCCTGAAGTGAATATCGTAGTCTAAACCAATATAGTATGCGCAGACTTCCCGTATATCTTCTGATCGACACCTCCGGTTCTATGAGAGGTGAACCGATCGAATCTGTCAAGGTCGGATTGGAGGCTATGGTCTCCAGTCTGCGCCAAGACCCCTTTGCCCTTGAGTCGGTAAATATCAGTATTATCACCTACGACAAGGATGTGAAGCAAATACTGCCGCTTACTCCGCTCGACGAGTTACAGCTACCAGAGATAACTACTCCCGAAAGTGGTCCAACCCATACCGGGGCTGCCTTGAAACTCCTTTGTGAGAAAATCGACAAGGAGGTTCATCTCAGCACAAAGGAGCAGAAAGGCGATTGGATGCCCCTTCTCTTCATTATGACTGACGGTAAGCCCTCCGACCTCCAACTCTACAAGGAGATGATTCCCGAAGTGAAGAAACGTCACTTCGCAAGCATCATAGCCTGTGCTGCCGGTATGAGCGCAAAGACAGAGCCGCTGAAACAGCTTACCGACGAGGTTTATTCTCTCGACACCGTTGACAGCACGGCGTTCAAGAAATTCTTTAAATGGGTGTCTGACTCAATCGGTGTGGGCAACCGTAGTATCGGTGCTACCGATAGCCTTGAACTCCCCCCGCCACCTCCTGAGGTGAACGTAATCATCTAAACCCAATCACAATGAATGTCAAACTTGTAGGTCAATTTATCCAACATCTTGAGGTCACCCTTATGTCCGGCGAGAATTTCTTTGCTGAGAAGGGGTCTATTATCTACCTTGAAGCCGGCATTGAGAAAGACCGTAGTCTCAGCGGTTCCGGCTTGGGAAGATTGATAGGGGCAAAGCTTTCAGGTGAGAATTTCTTTATCCTACGCCTTTATAACAACACCAACATACCTCGCAAGGTGGTGCTCGGAAGCCGCTACGGTCTGTTGCCGGTGAAGCTTAATGGAGAGACAATGATTTGCCATAGGGGTGTGTACGTGGCGTCCAATAATCAGGTTAATATCTCTACTAAGCTCTCTATTGCCGGACTTACCGGAGGTATGGGACTTCTGCTTCAGAAGATTTCCGGTAACTCCACCGTCTTTCTTGACACTAAGGGGACTCCCATCACAATCAACCTACAATATGGAGAGACAATAGAGGTAGATGAAGACCATATCATTGCTCTTCACAACATTGCCGACCATCAGATGCAATCCAACTGGTCGCTCGGCAATCTTCTCGGAGGCGAAGGCTTCAGTATGATGCGCATCACCGGTCCCGGCACTGTCTATCTCTCCCCCAGCAAATTCAACGAATTTTCTCCGGTTAATTCATAATATTTACATTTTTTTCATCCATTCCACATTATGCGTAGACTTCCGATTTATTTCCTCGTCGACATCTCCGAATCAATGGTTGGCGCTCCCATAGAGGAGGTGCAGCAGGGGATGCGTACTATTGTGCAGAATCTTCGTGTGGATCCGTATGCGCTGGAGACGGTGTTTGTCTCCATAATAGGTTTCGCGGGTAAAGCCATCACACTTTCACCTCTTACTGAGCTGTATAAATTCTATCCGCCACAGTTCCCAATAGGTGGAGGTACATCTTTGGGAAAAGGTCTGGAGGCTTTGATGGATGATATCGACAAGTCGGTACAGAAGACCACCAAAGATCTGAAAGGTGACTGGAAACCGATTATTTTCCTCTTTACTGACGGTAATCCTACCGACAATTATAGCGCGGCTTTCAAACGCTGGAACAATAAGTATCGTGGTCATTGCAACCTTGTAGCAATCTCCATAGGCGACAATGTGAACGTCCTGACCCTTGCGCAGCTCACCGACGATATACTCCTGCTTAAGGAGACGGATGCCGAATCGTTCTCACAGTTCTTCAAGTGGATTACCGCCTCTATAAAGTCTACCAGTATGTCGGTAGGGGAGACCAATATTGATGAGGTTAAGTTAGCGCCCACTACAGGTATAAATCTTGAGAAGGTGGAAGTGAATTCGCCCACCGACAACGATTACGCTGAGGTAGACGATAACTTTGTTGTGCTACACGGACGTTGTGCCAACACCAACAATGATTATCTGGTGAAGTATGCTAAACGGTATCCGACAGAAAGGAGGTCCGATTTCTGGCATAATGACGGGCAGTACCATCTCATCGGTGCATATCCTATTGATAAGAGCTCTTACAAATCTCTCTCATCCGGCAAAACTCCTAAGATTAACACTACCCTGTTAAGAGGTGTCCCCACATGTCCTTGCTGTGGTAATCAATTTGGAGTTGTGGTTTGCGAGTGTGGAGGCATATCTTGCGCCGGCTCGGATGGATATGCTATGTGTCCTTGGTGTGGCAACGGAGGGCAGTTGGGTGAGATGGGTCCTGACGGTATGAACATCACCAGAGGTCTGGGTTAATTTCAGAAAAAATTTCAAAACGCTATGTATAGGAAAAAGAGAGCGACATTACGTCCTGTCGAAGTCAGGGAATCGTTTAAGGAAACAGCCCGGCTTCTTGACAAGGCGATACGTGAGGCAGGTGTCCCACTTGCCGAAAGAGAAGATTTTCTTAAGTGGACTATAGACTCATTGTGGCAATCATTCAGGAGTGAACGTATGAACCAACGCATAATAATTGAAAACGAAATAAAGGCTCTCGGTATACGCTTACCTAACGGCACTGTGAAAACCGATTATTCTTCCACCTTTTCACTCCCTTTAGACAAGATTTCGGATGTCAGGTTAGAGGGAGCTGAAGCTTTGGGTCTTACGCTCATAAAATCACAGGAGGATGGTGCCTTCACCCTCTGCGGTAGACCTTTAAAGCCGGGCGACTTCTCTCTGAAAATCACTTATGCCACGGTGCCCGGTGAGCCGCGTTCACAGTTGCTTATACCTGTGGCTTTTAACCCTGATCCGAGAAGTCTGTGGCGCGATATACCCACTGATAAGAGCTTACCTTATCCCAAGCCTGACATTATCTCAGAATACGTGAAGGTTGAAGCCGGTTTCGACGGTTCTCCCAAGAAGGATATGGTTGCAGCAAGCCGGCGTGGACGCAGCCACGCTCAGGAGGGGAAACCTCGTGATGATCATTTCAAAATCTTCCATTGTCCCGCTTCCGATTGGTATATTATGGCTGTGGCTGACGGTGCCGGCTCGGCACGTTATTCTCGGAAAGGATCGGAAGTGGCGTGTGATACAGTGGTGGAGCATTGCCGTGAGAGGCTAATGAATAACCTTGCTTTCGAGAATGCCATTAAAATATGGCAGCTTGATCCGGATAATAGGGAAAAGCGTACTGTGGTGACACGCACGGTTATCGACATCATATATAACGGTGCGCTGAAAGCTTATGAAGCTATCAAGCGAACCGCGTTCTCTGCCGATGGAGGAAAGCTTAGGGATTATGCTACGACCCTTATGTTTGTGGTGTGCAAGAAGTTCAGTTTCGGTTGGTTCTTAGCCTCTTTTTGGGTGGGCGACGGTGCAATGTGTCTTTTTGATGCTAAGAGGAAGTCTGCTAAACTTCTCGGCACTCCCGATGAGGGTGAGTTCTCCGGTCAGACACGTTTCATAACAATGCACGAGATTTTCCGTGATCCCGATATGGCTGCCAAGCGTCTGCGTATGGCTGTGGTGTCTGACTTCACCGCGCTTTTCCTAATGACCGACGGAGTGTCCGACCCTATGTTTGAGACTGAAAAGAATCTTAATGACTATGCCAAATGGGAAGAGTTCTATAAGAAATTGCAGAAAGGCTTCCCGGACGATGAGATAGAGGGCGTCGATCTGTCAGACGACAATCCCGAGGCTGCCGGTCAGCTTCTCGAATGGCTCAATTTCTGGAGCCCGGGTAACCACGACGACCGGACAATCGCAATGCTCTATTAAGTAAGCCAAGTTTTTAATCATATGCTTTAAATCTGCACTTATGGCAAAAACTGTTAAGCTGACAGCCACCGACGGCACCCCGGTTGAGTTTGTAGACGAAGTGATTGGTAGCGGCGCGATGAAGGATGTCTACTTCAGTCCCGACAAGAGCTATGTGGTAGGTTTCTTCCGCCAGCCGCAGGATGCCAATGCCAAAGACCGTCTCCAGAACATAGTCGGTAAATATCGTGAACGTATATTCGGACAAGTCGGTGGGGAGTATTGGGAAAACCTCTTCTGCTGGCCTACTAAACTTGTGGAATGGAACGGTAAGTTGGGCATTGTGTGTCCGGCTTACCAAAAGCATTTCTTCTTCAAAGACGGAATGTTTAAAGGTAAGGAGAAGGAGGGTAAATGGTTTGCTTCCGCAAAGTTGCGTAACAAGTTCTTAAAGCCTGAGCAGAAAGGAACGTGGCTCACGCATTATCATATGTGCCTTCAGATAGCACGTGCGGTGAGACGACTTCACGCTGCCGGACTTGCCCATTCCGACCTCTCCTATAAGAATGTGCTTGTAGACCCCGAGAGTGGACGTGCCACAATCATAGACTGCGACGGTCTTGTGGTGCCGGGCAAATATCCTCCCGATGTGGTGGGTACTCCCGATTTCATAGCTCCTGAAGTGTTGCAGACACGTTCTCTGAAAGTAGGCGACCCGAATAAAAAACTTCCGAGCATACAGACCGACCGCCACGCCTTGGCAGTCCTGATATATATGTATCTCCTCAACCGTCATCCTCTGCGTGGTGGAAAGGTCAACGATCTTGACCCCTCACGCGACGAGGAACTGTCGATGGGGGAGAAAGCTCTGTTTATAGAGCATCCCACCGATAAGAGCAACCGTCCCAAAACGGCTAATATGGCTCCCTCCGAGCTTCCTCAAGGAGATGTGGTGAAACGTCCGTACACGATATGTGGACCTTATCTGAAGGAGTTATTTGACCGTGCTTTCATAGATGGGCTTCACGACCCCTCAAAGCGTCCTACAGCCGACGAATGGGAGTTGGCTCTTGTGAAGACCACCGACCTTATGCAGCCCTGTAAGAATCCCGATTGTGAGGCACATTGGTTTGTGTTTGACAATACCACAAAGCCGAAGTGTCCTTTCTGCGGCACCGAGTATAAGGGTCAGCTTCCGGTGCTTAATCTTTATTACTCACCCTCCAAAGGGCGGTTCCTTCCGGAAAACTACCGTTTGATGGTCTATGATAAGCAGTCGCTCTATATGTGGCACGTCAATCGGTTTGTGACTCCCAACGAGCGCACTAAGCCGGAGGATAAGAAGCCCGTGGGTGATTTTCATTTCCACAACGGCAAATGGATACTCATCAACCGCCGTCTGCCCGATATGTGGGATGTCACCGAGCCAACGAAGCGTCAGATAAAAGTAGGGAAGTACGTAGAGCTTACCGAGGGACGTAAGATTCTTCTATCGGGAGCCGATGGGGGACGCTTGATAGTGGTACAGCTTGTGAATAATTAGTTAATAGTTAGCAGCTAATAGCCGGAAGCTTAAAGGATAATTAGGGGTAGGTGGAATTAATTGTTAGGGAGTAAGGAATTGAAGAGAATAAATTAAATAATAATTTCAAATGTCTGATCAACATCATTACACGGGCTTGACCGATGCGGAAGTGTCGAAGAGTCGTGAACAGTATGGAGTCAACATTTTGACTCCACCTGAGAAGGATCCGCTGTGGAAACGGTTCCTTGAGAAGTTTAGTGATCCCCTTATCATTATCCTTATGATTGCGGGTGTGCTCTCTATTGGTATCTCTTGCTATGAGTACTGGGGGCTTAAAGAGGGTGCGGGAGTGTTCTTTGAGCCTCTCGGAATCTTCATTGCTATCCTCTTGGCTACAGGTCTTGCCTTTATTTTCGAGCTTAAGGCAGACAAGGAGTTTGCCCTGCTCAATCAGGTGAACGACGATGAGCCGGTGCAGGTAATCCGTAATAGCAATGCTATGCAGGTGCCTAAGAAGGACGTTGTGGTAGGCGACATCGTGATTCTCAATACAGGTGAGGAGGTCCCTGCCGACGGTGAGCTTCTTGAGGCTGTTTCTCTGAATATCGACGAGTCTACTCTTACAGGTGAGCCTATAGCACATAAGACCACTGATCCTGCCCAGTTTGACAAGGAGGCAACTTTCCCCTCCAATCACGCTATGCGTGGCACAAAGGTGATGGAGGGTCACGGTATAATGAAGGTGCTCGCTGTGGGCGACAAGACTGAGAACGGTAAGGTATTTGAGGCTGCCCAGATTGACGACAGCGTGAAGACACCTCTTAACGAGCAGCTTGACGGACTTGGCGATCTCATCACTAAGATCTCCTACGCATTCGCAGCTCTTATCGTGGTGGGTAGGCTTATTATGTATTTCGTTAATTCTCCCTTTGAATGGGTGTCATTCATCGCTTATCTACTTCAGACGCTTATGATTGCCGTTACCCTCGTGGTTGTGGCTGTGCCTGAGGGTCTGCCGATGGCTGTTACGCTCTCGTTGGCTTACTCTATGCGTCGTATGCTCAAGACTAATAATCTTGTGCGTAAGATGCACGCCTGTGAGACTATGGGTGCCACCACTGTTATCTGTACGGATAAAACCGGTACGCTTACCCAGAACCAGATGCAGATTTATAAGACCAATTTCTTCGGTAATCCTTCCAACGAGGTGCTTTATGAGGGAATAGCGGTCAATTCTACTGCCCAGCTTGACCTCTCCGGTGATAAGCCTCAGGTACTTGGTAATCCCACAGAGGGTGCGCTTCTCCTTTGGCTTCGCGAGCGTGGTGCTGACTATACGAAACTGCGCGAACAAGTGGGTCGTCTTGAGGAACTCCCCTTCACTACTGAGCGTAAATATATGGCTTCCGTGGTGAAGTCTGCTACCGGCAAGAATATCCTTTACGTTAAGGGTGCGCCTGAAATTATCTTCGGAATGTGTAAGAACACAGCCGGTGTCACCAAGAAGGAGATTGATGCGCAGTTACTTGAATATCAGAATATGGCTATGCGTACTCTCGGGTTCGCTTATCAGGAGGTTCAGCCCGGCGACGTTACCATAAAGGATGGCAAGGTGGCTGCTGAAAATCTTACCTTCCTCGGTATCGTAGCTATTTCCGACCCTGTGCGTGCCGATGTTCCCGATGCTGTTAGAGAGGTTCTCAACGCCGGAATCAAGGTTAAGATTGTAACCGGTGACACTCCCGGCACTGCTAAGGAGATTGGCCGTCAGGTTGGCATCTGGGACGATAAGATAGATGGCGACCGCAACATCATCACGGGTGTAGAATTTGAAGCTCTCTCCGACGATGAGCTTAAGAAACGTGTAGGCGACTTGAAGATTATCGCCCGTGCCCGTCCGATGGATAAGAAACGCCTTGTGGAGACCCTGCAAGGTAACAATGAGGTCGTGGCTGTTACCGGTGACGGTACCAACGACGCTCCGGCTCTTAAAGCTGCTCACGTAGGACTTTCGATGGGTGACGGCACATCTGTGGCTAAAGAGGCATCCGACATTACCATTGTCGATAACTCCTTCTCCTCAATAGGTCGTGCTGTGATGTGGGGTCGCTCACTCTTCCAGAACATCCAGCGTTTCATCCTCTTCCAGATGACGGTGAACGTTGCAGCTTGTTTCATTGTGCTTGCCGGTGCGTTTATGGGTACCGAGTCACCGCTTACAGTTACTCAGATGCTTTGGGTGAACCTAATTATGGATACCTTCGCCGCTATGGCGCTCGCTTCTCTGCCACCATCTGCATCCGTTATGAAGGATAAACCCCGTTCTCGTGAGGCATTCATCATTAATAAACCGATGTGGCAGTCGATTGTCGGTGTCGGTGGCATATTCTTCCTGCTTCTGTTAGGCATACTCTACATCTTCGAGCACTATACCGTCAACTCTATGACTGAGATATTCTCATTCATACCTCAGACAGTTGATTCCGCTAATCCGGCGTTGACACCCTATGAGTTGTCTATGTTCTTTACATTGTTCGTGTTCTTGCAGTTCTGGAATATGTTCAATACACGTGCATTTGAGACAGGCAAATCGGCTTTCCACTTCAAGAATTGTGGAGGCTTCGTACTCATAGCCTTCTTCATTCTTGTAGGCCAAATACTGATTGTGAC
>CAMWIF010000045.1 GCA_947174225.1 uncultured Porphyromonadaceae bacterium
CTCTTCGCCGGCACGAGTAATTACATTTATACCGTCACCGGAAAACACATCGAGATTAAGGGAAGATTTACGGAATTCACCCATACCATCCTTATCCCCTCTTTCACTTTGAAAGGGAGCCTCAGATGCACATCCCGTCAGGAGGAATACTCCTCCCAATAATGAATATATATTTTTCAAGTTCATTGTCATAAGTATTTAATAATCCTAAAAGCATTACTCATAACCGAGATGCACATTATCAATTTCAAGAACCGAACCGGTTGCCAATGCATGGTAAGTATTGGCATCTAAAGTATGACTACCCAAAATCTGTCCCTCATTAAGTGCCGAACCGGTAGGTATAGTAATTGGAGGAACATCTGCACTCGAAGAACGGAATCTTACTTGAATAGAAGCCGGTTTAGCCATATAAGGATAGCCACTCAAAGCAATCTTCTCATGACGCTCAGTCTGACCTGAGTCCGTTAAGTCAGCCTTACCTTCTGCAATTACATTGCCGGCAGTATCAATAACTTTTACCTCCACATCGCCTTTATCACCATTAATAGGTATATATTTATAGTCAAACTCAATATAAGAGGGGCGCGAAGTAAATGAAATGCCGTCTACCCTATGCTCCGTACCGTCATATGAATAAGATCCTAAGAAAAGCTCACCCGCAGCCTTATTTAATCCGGAAATGGCTGGAGAGTTAGTACAGTAATATGTTGTTGCTTGTCCACTCTTTGCTGGGGTAGTACCGTCGTGATTATAACCGACATTTAGAAGTCTAACTTTACCCTCTGTCTCATAAGTTGACGGAACCAAAAACCAGGTATTCTTATTCTTTGAGTTCTCCCAACAAGTCAAATCATTAATAGTAGCCCACTCATCGGGTAAATTTCGATCAATGCTTGACTTTAAGGTATAGGTAATTGCCACCTGATATTGGCCTCCCACCTGAAGATTCGAAATAGATAGTTTTTGATTTGCAGCAGAGAAATTACCGTTTGGCACATCAGCCTCAGCTTCTGTAGTAAACCTTACAGGCGTGCAATGCGCTGAAATCTTAGACCCATATGATAAACCAATAGCATCATATTCTCTTGCAGGTTCAAGACCATTTATAGTGACAATACCACTTTCCAAATCACGTGAGATATGAGTAGATTTTACCACATCTGAACCATTCTCCCAATAGAAACGCGCATTATTCACAAGCATTTCCAAATCAGCAATGTCTGCCGGGATAATCTTGATAAGAACACGTTTTGCAAAAGCGTCTACCTCAACATTATACTCAGGAATATTAACCGGGAGATCCACTGTTATATCTGATTTCTTGGGATATATAGCTTCTACGCGCCAATCAGTGTCGTTGATATTATCACAACTCAATATATAACGGAAGCAATAAGGATATAGAGGATCGGCAGATTCCATATCCTCAACTTTGATAATAGATGCCTCCTTTAACAGACCATCAGCATCTTCGGCTTTAAAATTAAGGACACTCTTAGCAGCCCCATATGTCGTGTATACCAAGACTGCAACATTATCCGCCATGAATTTTGTCGGGATGCTTTCATCCTGCTCAATCTTGAAGTTAACCTGATTTACTTTAGCTGACAAGGTATAAGGAATTTCTGATTCTGCTGTACGTCCCAAACCATCGGTAACAGAGAGAGAGAAAGTATACTCACCGGGATTTAGATTCTCGATAAACTCCTTCATATCTACAACCGCCATCTGGTTAATTGCTCCCTCACCCTCTGGCTGACGGAAGAAACCATGGCAATTGAGCTTAGACTGCTCAACAAGTTGGCGTATCACAGCATCGGCACTTGCAAGGTTTACCTCCGAATCAAATGCCGGAAGTTGACCTCCATTAGATGCTTCAACTGTAAACTTAGCTTCCTTTATGCCACCATGGGCTATAACATGAAATTCCGGTTTGATTTCAAGAGGCACGCTCTCATAGGCATCAAGCTTATCTCCGAAAGAGAAACCTGAAGCCTGAATTTCGGGAGCAGGAGTAGTATACAACTCATCACTCAGAATAATTTCAGTGGTTTCAGCCACCACATTTTCCTCAAACTCCACAGAAAGTGCCATAATTCCGGAAGTTTCCGTTTCCTTTACATTGGCTGTCACAATGTAATGACGTCGAGGTTGGGCAGTAAACGTGGCAGGTGACACAGTGACCTCCTGCCCCACTCCCTTAGAAATGCTAAAATTAACAGTTACCTCTCCCGGCTTAACATAACAAGGACGACTTTCATCTCTTGCGAATACAATAGGCTCTACCAAGCCGGATGCATCGAGTGAAGCATGGTAGGAGGTGAAATAGTTTATGAAGCTATCTGAATATCGGATACTGACCATAGAATTGGCAAGGGTGGCAGTGACGGAATGTTCCGTTGTCTCACCTGCCTTTACTGTGATCTCTTGTGCACCTACATAATAGGGATTTGTAAAACCTTGCTCATCCTCCGAACCGTAACTGGCAGTCACCGTGTAGTTACCTTTTGGGAAGCCCTCCTCGTCGTTAAACTTGTTGAGGTTTTCCCACTCCTTGACATAGGAACCGTCGGCATTTTCGAGCCTGATTGCAAAGCGCTCCCCGTCGGGCTTGACGGGACTTTCAGAATCATTGGCACGGGTGGACGTGGTAACAGACAAATCTGTCTTCAATTTTAGGGAGATCCTACCTTCTTCACCGGTAGATCCTGACCAGGGTGCCTCCTGGCTGCATGATGTGGCTAACGAAGCAATGGCTCCCAAGACCAAGCATTGATGCAATAATTTCATGATTATCTGGTTTATGTTTCTGTTTTCAATTATTAGTTTCCTAAGCTTTCAGCCATCACCTATCGGAAGAATAGGGATGACAAAAAGTCAGAGCTTTTAACGCATTTGTTGTTTCTATGGCAACTTCTATTAATAGACCTTTAAACTCAAACAAAATTACAAAATAACCAATAAATATTAAAGCTTTTTACTGATTTTTTTCAAAATTGCTCCTATTTGACCAAAAAATTATCCTCTAAAACATTATCATTGTGACGTTCTCCTAATAAAAGAGAACGAGTGTGTGCCACATTTAAGCTTCAATTCGTTAAGGTTCTTGATTTCAAAGATGGTCTACAGAGGCGTCGGAAGGCGATTCGGAGAGTCTAAAGCCACAGAGCTGCGGAAGGCAATTCGGAGATCGCCCATCCATACGATCTTGTAGCTATTGTCCCCGTATACGGGAATAAGAAGGATTAAAGATTTACTGCTACACCAAAACTGATGTTGAAGATGTTGAAACGGAAGTTGGCTCCGGAAGTGAAGCGACTACCCATATCCTCACCGTCTACTGTCTGCTTCTCGTTGCGGATGTGTATGCCAAACACACCAAACGACACATTGAATGTCACAGGGTCCATAATGTACACGCTCAAACCGGGCGAGAAATTCAACGCCGCTTGCATGGTATTGGTATGGGTGGTTTTCAACTCGCCGGCATACGGACGTATGAAATCGGAATTACCCGAAGAGAATGCAAGTTCAACCTCATTGAAGATACCGAAGCGACCTCTACGCGCTATGCCGAAATACTGATTGTAGGTAATAGCTGCTGTATAGCTTTCACTTCTGTAAGATATATCATGCAGATTGAAGTTCATATCCTCATCTATGTCAACCTTGAACGAGCCGATGTTTGCCTTGCCGGAGGTGTAGCCGAGTCGCATACCCACCGAGCGGTTGTTGCCGATAAAATATGAGAAATAGGGCCGGATGGAGAAGATATGACCGGAGAAATCAATATCCGATATTAGGTCGAGCACCTCAAGGTCTTTTGTGGAAAACTCGCCATAGGAGGCGGTCACACCGATGCTCCAGATGCCCTTAGGAATAAAGAGATAATTGAAAAGACCTCTGTCATAACGTCCTAAATTACGGTCGCGAAGCACCATATTTATCGTATCCCCCCTGAAAGTGACACGTTCATTAGGATCGAAATCCTCCCCGGCACCGGCAGAACTACTCATACTCGTGTCAGGTCTTGAAAATGCCTGTCCAATCTTAGCGTCGCCATTAAGCAATAACACCACATCCGACCGCAAAGAATCGGGTATCCACATATAGTCACCCCCTTCACGTGCAGGAAGTGTCTCAACACTCACATCACTCAGCTCCACAGCCTCAACGACAGGAGCATTTGCAGGGACAGCTGTCAGACGTACCTCCTGGCCGTCACCCGATTGAGCATCTTGGGCAACGAGATCACCACGAGTTGCTGATGATGCTACAGGATCCGCTGTCATTATAATCGGAGCGGGAGTAATGTTATATGAAGGTTGGGATGATAAGGTAACTGTCTTGGCACCTGACACACCGCCATTGACAGACACGGAATCGGCATAGTAAACCTCCTCCATTCGCTGTATCACCTCGGTACGTTTTATCTTCTTTGTGGTGATAACCGTGTCAACACGTGTCACCGTATCGTTGCGCACTATGGTCTCCAAACGTACATTATTTTGCGGGGTGGCGTCAGGACGAGCCATTGCTGTAAGAGCCAGCAATAGAATTGGGGTCATTGCAATCTTTTTCATAGCCGTCATAGATAAAATGCCACTCCAAACTGAATGGAGAAAAGGTTGATTCGGAAATTAGCGAATTTGGAATTGCGGTGTGAAACGTAGATCTGATCCTTTATAGCTTTTGTAGCTGTGTAGCTAAAGCCCAACACACCGATATTGACCTCCAACGCGGAATAATTATTCAAGAACAGGCACAGACCCGGAGCAAGACCCACATCGAGCGAGAAATTGCGTTCATATGTGCCGGTCAATGTCTCCCCTACTCCGGTAGTGAGTTTGGCTTGCCCTCCCCCAAGCTGAAGCTGAAGCTCATTGAAAAATCCGAACCTCTTCGATTTGCCGATTGAGAAATAGTTACGCATCATCGCCGTGACATAATAGTTATGGGCAAGACGATAAAGATGATCCACACTATAGTTTGTCTCCGAGTCAAGAACTATATCCGCATCGGAAACCTTCGTAAGATTACGCGCGTATGAGAAACGACCACCCAAAGCTAAATCAGGAGCCACAGCAAACATCAACATCGGTGAAATCTTGAAGCTGTAAGTGTCACCCGACAGTCCCTCAAGTATCAGAAACTGATATTTGCTCTGTGTTGACATCGCATAGGAAACGGACACTCCGGTAATCCACTGCCCTTTCGGCACAAATACCACCGACTCTATGTCGTGGCTGAATTCCTTCAACTCCTTTTCGGGAGACTGACCGGAAAACCCGAGTGTATCTGAAGCCAAAGAATCAGGTGCCGGAGACTCAAGATCTACGGAGACATCTGACGCATAACCCGGAACCGCTCCGGACAGCATCAGAATAAGCATTGTTATAAGATATAGTTTAGTGCGAATCATTCTGCAAAATTACTCAACAACGCTTATTTACGCAATAATTAAGGGTAAAAATTTATTGATTTCCGATATTTGCTTTTATAAACCTGTCAATGCTTTTATAATATGAGAGGAGCCGACGAATTTCAGTCCGTCAGCTCCTCTCATTAGTAGTGTATCTTATTGCTTAGTCAGGTATCTTATTATCTTTCACCTCACTAATATCAATCTCTAAGTTTTTGTAATTATTTCTTGCGGTTGTTGAGGATGTTAAACAGGTTATTAAGCCCGCTTCCCTCTTCGGAAGCTCCTGAGCCTACAGAGTCGGTGGAGGAGCCGGAGGTGGCGGAACCACCCTGAGCAGCACCAGTATACTTCATCTTAAAACCGATAGTGGCGCCATCATAGCTGTCAAGAAGCTTGCCCATAGAGCTAACTAATTTCTGACCGGTGAATTTCGCCACTGTTGACAGAAGCTCTTTCAACTTAGTGGCATCAAACATAAGGTCGATATTCTTACCGCTCTTCATTATATAAGCCGTAAACTGACCAATCTTCATCTTTCCGGCTATCATAACCTTAAATGAAAACTCGCCCTTGCCATCTTTTGCCTCCACTGTGCCACTCAGCTTTATTCCCTTTATGGTCAACGTGAAATTGCCCTCCTTGTCTATTGTAAGAGGCATACCGATGAGCCCATACTGCTCATAATAAGGCTGGAGCTTTGTCTCTAAAGCAGCAGCTCCGGCAATGCCACCTGCCTTCTGCAAGAAGTTGTCTGACTTGAACGACACCGCAGGACCGTCGGAAACATACTCACCGACAATATCCGGCAAGGTGAGGTCTGACTTGGCAAACACTCCGGAGAGAACGTTGCCGATAGTGCTTCCCAGTCCACCGTCGCCATTACCTGAACCACCACCCAAGCCGTTCAGCAAATCGCCGAGTCCCTGAGCATGTGCGCTGGTGCCTAAGAGCAGCACCAATGCTATAAATAATGCTTTTATCTTCATATGTGATTTGTTAATTATTCAGAAACTTTTGTCTTCTTAGCAGGTGCCTTTTTTGAAGTGGCTACCTTAGTGGTTGTCTTCTTGGAAGCTGTAGCCTTTGCAGCAGTCTTCTTGGAAGCAGGTGCAGCTTTTTCACTCTCTGCCTTCTTTGAAGTAGTCTTCTTGGCAACAGTTTTCTTAGGAGCAGCTGTCTTTTCCGCCTTCTCTACAGTTTTCTTCGCAGCGGCTTTCTTAGGAGCAGCTTTTTTCGCAGGCTTTACCTTCTCAGTCGTAGCATTTTTCTTTGCGGCAGCTTTCTTTACAGGAGTCTTTTTCGGAGTCTCTATCGCTTCCGCCTCAACAGCTACCTCTGCTTTCGGTTCCGATTCAATATTTGCTGTCACCTCCGGCTCAACATTCATCACTGCCTCAGTCTCAATACCAACCTCGACTAACGGCTCGACGCTCACTACCTCTTCAGCTGTTTCTACAGTCTCCGGCTTCTCCTCTTCCTTCGGAGCTGCCTCTGCCTTCTTAGGGAGTGGCGCAGCCTTTACAAGACGGAGCACCTGTGCCGTGCGAGCAGGCAGATACATCTTAAGCCAACCCTTACCTGAAGGTGAATAGAGGGGATCGGGAGTTGTGAAATGCTTAACCTTGTCGTCTATCAGGTCATACCCACCGAATTGAGAATCATCACTGTCGAGCACCACCTCATATTCTCCTGCAGGAGCGAGGAACCCGTAGCCCTCGAAGCTCTGCACAGGATTCCAGTTGAATACGAATATCAAATCGCCGCGTCGGAAAGCAAGCACCTGGTCGTCGTCCTTCTCCCAAAGCTTATCCACTGGAAGTGACTGGAAATTGTAGACACCCGACACGAGTTCCACCATCGCATTGTCGAAGTTGTTAAGGAAACGATATTTCAAATCCTCACGGTCTACAAGATCCCATTGGCGACGGGCGTACTTATAGCTCCAGCCATTGCCTTCACGCGGGAAATCAATCCATTCAGGATGACCGAACTCATTACCCATAAAGTTGAGATAGCCACCGTTGATTGTGGCAAGAGTCACAAGACGTATAAGCTTATGAAGAGCCATACCGCGATTCACAGTAAAGTTCTCGTCGCCCACCATCATATGCCAATACATATCCTGGTCAATGAGACGGAAGATGATAGTCTTGTCGCCTACAAGAGCCTGGTCGTGGCTTTCGCAGTAAGAGATGGTCTTCTCGTCGGCACGACGGTTGGTCAGCTCCCAGAATATGGAGGTCGGATGCCAATCCTCATCCTTCTTCTCCTTAATCATCTTGATCCAGTAGTCGGGAATGCCCATAGCCATACGGTAGTCGAATCCGATACCGCCATCCTCGAACTTCGAAGCGAGACCCGGCATACCGCTCATCTCCTCGGCAATGGTGATTGCCTTAGGATTGACATCGTGGATAAGGATATTGGCAAGAGTGAGGTAAGTCAAAGCGTTGGGATCCTGATTGCCATCATAATAATCAGCATATGAACCGAAAGCCTTGCCAAGACCATGGTCATAGTAGAGCATAGAGGTAACACCGTCGAAACGGAAACCGTCGAACTTATATTCCTCAAGCCAGTATTTACAGTTGGAGAGAAGGAAATGCAGCACGGTGTTCTTTCCATAATCAAATAGGAGCGAATCCCAAGCCGGATGCTCGCGACGACCGTCGCCATAGAAATAGAGGTCATAAGAGCCGTCAAGACGACCGAGACCCTCCACTTCATTCTTCACAGCATGAGAATGAACTATATCCATAATCACAGCTATGCCCAATTTGTGAGCCTCGTCGATAAGGCGTTTCAGATCGTCGGGAGTGCCGAAACGTGAACTCGGAGCATAGAAACTGCTAACATGATAGCCGAAAGAGCCGTAATAGGGATGTTCCTGGATAGCCATAATCTGAATGGCATTATAGCCGTCGGCGGCGATACGCGGAAGAGTTTTCTCACGGAATTCGTCGTAACTGCCTACGCCCTCTTCCTGCTGCGCCATACCTATATGGCACTCATATATAAGCAGGGGCTTCGTATCGGGTCTGAACTTCTTAATCTTAAATTTATAGGGGTGCTCAGGCATATATACCTCAGCAGAGAAAATCTTTGTATCAGGATCTTGCACCACGCGGTCGGCATACGCGGGAATACGCTCACCCTGACCTCCGTCCCAAGTGACAAACATCTTGAAGAGGTCACCGTTGTGGAGCGAATATTCGGAAAGACGAATCTCCCATACGCCGTTCTCCTTACGTGTCAGGCGATAGGCATCGTTAGTCTTCCATTCGGAGAAGGTGCCGATAAGCCAAATATTGGTGGCATTGGGAGCATATTCACGGAATATCCATCCACCTTCGGACAGATGATGAAGTCCGTAATATTTATATGCATTCGCAAACTCCACCAGCGAACCGTCGGTGTCGGCTGTAAGCTCGTCAAGTTTCCTGATCACATCTTCGTGACGCCCCTCAATAGCAGGAGCGAATGGCTCAAGCCACGGATCGTGGCGGAGGATAGCTAACTGTTTTTTCATATTTTGTATATAGTGGTTATATCATATATTTTAAACACTTTTATCCCCTCTTTTGTTAAGTCGCTTTTTAGGAGCAGGCGATGATTTTTTCTCATCAGGGGGTAAAGGCTCTCCGATACGGAAGCATCGACGCACGGCTTCCCGTATCAGGTTGGCATCCGGTCCCCCCTGTTTGAGCACCGTCAACACACCTGCCACATACTCTTCCTTATTCTTGTATCTTAACATACGTGCCACTCCGCACTCGCCCAACATAGGCTTGTGATTGAACACTTTAAGTATGCCATTATAATCCTTCATACTGATGTAGCCCTGAAACTCTCCACGCAATTCGTTATACTGAGCTCTGGGACGCAACATATTAATAAGGCTACGCAAATGTGTTTCCATAGCAGTGATACACGAAAAACGGGCATCTATCTTACATTCCACCATTCTTTTCACCCTATGACGCACGTGCTGTAGGGCTTGCTCGTCAAAACGCCTCTTAAACTCAGAGATTACGGCGTTTCTGACATGAGATACCACTTTTTCAGGATTACACTTTCGGTGGCGTGCCATTGCCCTTATCACATCCTCCAAAAGAAAGAGGTTCTCTACCTCAGCCACATCAGGCACCATTACAGACTTGCGCCTTAGATAATCCACCTCCGGATCTGTGCGGCGGTCGCGGTCAACTATGCCACGGCTCTCAAGATGATGCATCGTCTTGAGGTCGTTGAACGTCCTGGTGGTCTCGATCACCTTGTCGCAGGAGCCGAGCGGTCTCACCGTGCAGTCAGGAAACACCAGCGGATAGAGACGCGCATCTATGCTATGTCGTAGGTCACCCTCTATGAAAAGCACCGGTTTGCGTGTGCCTATGAGGTCAACAAACAGCTCCTCGCGCATATCGCCAGGAGGAAGCACATCGTAATCCCAAGCCCTGAGCTCGGCATCGTAACTCTTAACCCATACGCTGACGTTGCGTGTGCGTGAACTTACAAACTCCACATCCACCGAATTATACACAAAGGTACAGTCAGGGCGAAGCTCCTCTATTGAGTTCCACAGATTATTAAGCACAGTGGGATGAAGGAAAAGGGAGGGGGAATCTACGAATATCACCGCGTTAGGCATGGCATATAGCACTGCAGCGGCATAATACAGCACAGTTTGCTCGCTTTGGCTAAGGCTATCGGCAGAGATAAGGTCATCGCCCGCACGTGTGGCAAACATCATAGTCCCCTTGGTGCGCACAATCCTATTGCCGGGGAATACCCTTTCCCACAATGCAATGAGACGGTCAAGACGGGTTGGCTTAATCTTTATCTTATGATTGCCTTGCAGCTGCTCCTGCTTCATCGTGAGCAGATACTCAAACTCATCTATAAAGAGCATATAAGTGAGCTTATCCAACTCACTGACCGCGTCGGTGCGCATATATGGTTGTTTCTCAACAGCCTCTCTGAAGAGCATATCGATGCTGCCGGGGCGTTCCGACTCAATGCGCTCCGGAAAGGGCGCACTGATAGCCGACAAGCAGTATGCCCGGCTATCGTTGAGGCGTATAAGCTCCTCCATAAATTTAGACTTTCCGGCGCCGCTTCCACCGATTATTGAGAGCTGACGAGCATCTGGCAGCTCAGGAGCCTTACGCGAACCTGTAAGGGGAGGTAAGGTGAGGGAAATCATAGGCATTAGTTTTTCTGCCTCCAAATATACTACTATTTTTGCATATTACGAAATTTATGCCTATTTTTGTATTTCAAATAAAACGAAAAAGCTATGTTCTCAGGAATAGTTGAAGACGCAATTGAAGTGGTCGGCATTCGTCACGACGCCGGCAATCTACACATTACATTGAAGTGCCCGTTTGCCGACGAGCTGCGCATCGACCAAAGTATCTCACACAACGGAGTGTGCCTTACGGTTGTTTCACTGCCGGGTGACAGCACTTATACAGTGACAGCGATCAAGGAGACCCTTGACCGTTCCAATTTAGGAGGGCTGAAGGTTGGCGATCTGGTTAACTTAGAGCGCAGCATGAAGATGAATGGTCGTCTTGACGGACATATTGTGCAG
>CAMWIF010000046.1 GCA_947174225.1 uncultured Porphyromonadaceae bacterium
ACCTTGGAAATTCGTCTAATATAGAAAGAATTTCCAAGGCATTTTTCACTCTGCTCTATTTACATTTATACTTCCGCAGACGGATTTTACGTCGTCAAAGATTATAGGCTCGCGGTAATCGGGTTCTTTATTTGTTACATTTACATTGTTTAGTGTGAGACCTTCGACATGGCGTATATAAAAAGCCCACGCCGGTAATTCTCCAAACATATGAAATTCGGGGTAGTCAGCTTTTGCCTCAGGCACCTCTTGGAGACGGTAGTTGCCAATATAGCCCATACCTTTTGTCCCACGTCCGGGATAGGAGATTTCAATATTTTCCAATGTCACATTTTCTATCTTGGCTTCCGGTATGCCTGTTATGCTACTTGGGAAGGGATTGTGGATTACATTTGTATCCGGACCTCTGAGATCATACTCTATATCCGGACGGTTGAAGGGGACGTCACACCTAAGATTGCGCACTGTCACATTGCGGAATTTTCCCGGGGTAGCCCCTTTCCTATGCCCGAGGCGCATAAATATGGCATTCCCCGTATTCATTGCTTCGACTCCGTCAACCACCACATTTTCAAGTATTGCCCCGTCAACTGTTTCTAAAGCAACTGCCGATCGAAAAGTGTCGAATACTTTTAATCCACTGACTTTTACATTTCTGAACCCTCCAAATGATTCCGTACCAATTTTAAATGCGCTTGCACTGCTTCGGATTTCACAGTTGCGAATTTGGATATTGTCATTAAAGTCACATGGATCAAAAGATTTTAACACTATGCCGTCGTCTGCAGAGTTAATATAACAATTCTCAATCAACACATTGCGACAGTCGGCCACATCTATGCCGTCATTGTTCCAGTAAGCCCTGTTTACAAAGTTTATACCTCTGATTATTACATCGGTGCATTTATTAAGGGATAGCCCCCATGCTGCCGAACCCCTCAGATGAATACCTTCTATTAGTAGGGATTTCACATTTTTGAAATCAAGAAGCTTAGGTCGGAGAGCCGGACGCATACGATGGTAATTGTAATTGGGATCAGGGCGAATTCCTGTGTGATGGAGGCTGTCAATGGCAAGGGCTAATTCAAGTCCTCTACCGTCGATAGTTCCTTCTCCGGAAATACTTATATCAGAAACCTTATCAGCCGATATAAGTCCGCTAAGTTCTCTACTGTCATTCGGATCATAACCTGCGTAATCGAATGGATTGATACTGCCTAAAATCCGAGCTTCCTTGTCTAAATATATTCCTACACCTGATGGTATTTCTAAAGTGCCTGTAATGTAATCTCCGACAGAAAACTTTAATATGCCTCCTCCCTTTGATGCAACAGTGTTTAGTGCCTGCTGAAGACATTCCGTGTTAACCTTCTCAGCATCCGGATATATCCCCATCTCTGCAACCGTATAGATATTGGCTTTCAGTATGGTGACTGTAAAGAGGGAGAGTAGTGTCAGGATAGTTTTAAGATTCATATGTGCTATAGCTTACTTGATTGTTGTTAAGGCATCTTAATATTATTACGTTATATTTATTTGAAAATTGTAAAATCAGATGTCAAAGTTAGGATTGAGAGAAAATGAGTTTAAAAGGAAATATGATTTATATAAATACCTGATATATAGTATATAATAAAATATATGGATAACAAATGATTCCCTAAGTTGAAACATTCCTACCCCATAGATGCGAGGTTTGTTTCTCCATTTCTTAACATTTAACGCACATTCTGTAAGGCTAAACCATATAAATTTGCGCCCAATAAAACTTTGTAACTAACTAAAATCTATGGACGATGAGTAACTCAAATTTGCTACATCATTTTTCCGGAGGTAAGTATGGGATTGTATTTCTCTTTATGCTTCTCATATTTCCGGTTTCCTCTGCATTTGCCGACTCTGATGTTCCTATGACCGTAAGTGGTAAGGTGACATGTGTCTTGTCGGACGGTGAGACAGAACCATTAATTGGTGCTTCGGTGCTGCTTAAAGGTTCTAATATCGGCACAGCAACAGATGCTGAGGGTAATTATACTATTAATGCTTCTAAAGGAGCCGTTCTTACATTTTCTTATATAGGGTATAAGAGTAAGGATGTCAAAGTGACTAAATCCACAATCAATGTCGTGATGGAGTCGGACCAGACTTTACTTGATGACGTTGTTGTTGTAGGTTATGGCACTATGAAGAGAAGTGATTTGACAGGTTCTGTGGTATCAATCTCAGAAAAAGATATCAAGAAGTCAGTCATAACATCAGTTGACCAGGCTTTACAGGGTAGAGCAGCGGGTGTGGATGTTACCCAAAATTCCGGTTCACCCGGTGGTGGTATATCTGTAAGCATACGTGGTCTGAATTCATTGAATGGAAACGAACCTCTTTATATTATTGATGGCATAGCTATTGATGGTCAGACTAATGGCAACCGCACTGCACTTTCCACCATCAACCCTAACGATATAGTGCAGATGGAGGTGCTGAAAGATGCTTCAGCTACAGCTATCTATGGTTCACGAGGCGCAAACGGTGTCATAATAATCACTACACGTCAAGGTGAGATAGGTAAGCCAAAAATTACGTATGAAGGTTACTATGCTCTTCAGCAGATACCGAGCAGGTTAGACGTTATGAATCTTCAGGAATATGCCATAATGTTCAATCGCAGATGTGAAGAAATAGGTTGGGGAGAACGTGAAGAATTCCTTGACCCTTCCATTCTTGGAGAAGGCACGAATTGGCAGAAAGAGATTTTCCGTAATGCTCCTATGCATAGCCATCAGGTTACGATGTCAGGTGGCACCAGCACTACAAGATATATGGCAAGTGCCGGTTATCTGAACCAAGAGGGTATAGCAGTAGGGTCGGATTTTAGTCGTTTCTCCGGCCGAATCAATCTTGACTCAAAAATCACCAACTGGTTGCAGGTGGGGGTGCAGTCAATGTTTGCGCATACCAACCGTACCAATACGATTGATAACAATAGTGTCATTTCTTTGGCGTTGCGTCAGTTCCCTGAAGTGCCGGCACGTAATCCTGACGGTTCCTGGGGTATGAAGCAGGATGATTTGACCGGAAGTGAGGTTGATAATCCGTTGGCAAATGCTTTGACCCGAGAAAACTATGACAAGGGTCTGCAAGTTATCGCTAATGCTTGGGCAAATTTTTCATATAAGGGTTTCTCTTTGCGTCTTGAATATGGAGGCAGCTATGACTACAGCAACAATTACTATTTTGTTCCGAATCTGGAATATAATACCTACACTCAGAAGTCGAGTGGCAGCCGCTCTGCCTCCAACAGTAATTATTGGTCGTTTAAACAGTACTTGACTTACGATAATAGTTTTGAGCGTCACTCAATTCAGGCTATGATTGGTCATGAGGCACAAGGTTCAGGCTGGGGATACCTTTCCGGTTCACGCGAGAACTTCTTGTTCAATTCTGTTCACGAACTTGGTGTGGGTGATGAGAAGACCGCGAAAAACTCCAGTTCGAAAGGCAGCTGGGGCAGCGAGTCTTATTATGGCCGTGTAAACTATATTTTTGACGACCGCTATCTGATTACCGCTACTTTACGTGCGGATGGCTCTGCTAATTTCGGTCCTGCAAACCGCTGGGGTTGGTTCCCTTCTGCCGCAGTGGCTTGGAGATTTAAGAATGAGGCATTCCTTAGAGATGTTGAATGGCTATCTAATGCTAAGTTACGTTTAGGTTGGGGTATTGTAGGCAACCAGAACATAGGTTCTTATGCTTATGGTTCAACAATGGCTACAATATCTTCCGGTTTCGGCACATCGTTCTATCCTGCTAATTATGCTAATTCAAAAGTGAAGTGGGAGCGTACGAAATCTTACAATGTCGGCCTTGATTTAGCCTTCCTGAATAATCGTATAGAGTTTATAATTGACGGGTATTTCAAGAAGACAGATAATATGCTTATGCAGGCATCGCTTCCTAACTATGTGACAGGAGCAATCTCCTCACCTTATGTCAATACCGGAGCAATGCAGAATAAGGGTTTTGAATTCACACTCAATACCGTCAATATAGATACCCGTGATTTCACATGGACTTCCGGTTTGACATTCACACTTAACCGTAATAAAGTGACAGATCTGTATACAGAGACAGCAGGTATTGCCGGATATATCGGCAATCAGATCTATACTTATACTCAAGTAGGATATCCAGCCGGACAGTTCTATGGGTATCAGGTTATCGGAATGTTTGAGAAAGAGTCAGACTTTTATCTTAAAGACTCAGCAGGCGAGTTTGTGCTGAATGAGAACGGTGAGAAGCAATTCGTGCCGATGCCCTCCATCAATAATGGTGTTAACGAATATGGTATATGGTATGGCGACTATATCTTTAAAGATGCCAACGAAGACGGAGTGATCGATGAGAAGGACCGTGTATATATAGGTAATCCTGAGCCTAAGTTCACCTTCGGCTTCAATAACCAGTTCTCTTGGAAGGGCATAGAGCTGAATTTATTCTTCACAGGTTCTGTGGGAAATAAAGTTCTTAATTATCTCCGCAAGGAGCAATCGAACCCCTATAACCGTTTCGTCACCTTGAAGTCTGTCACAGATTTTGCAAGGGTTGAGAAGATTGATCCGGAGGGTGAAAAGACGCTTGAGAATATGCACGTGGCAAATCCGGGCAGTTATACTTACCGTATCTCTTCCTACAACAACAACGACAATGACCGAATCTCAAATGTCTTTATTGAAGATGGTTCCTATTTGCGTCTGAAGAATCTTTCAGTTGGATATTCATTCCCGAAAAAACTTCTCAAGAAGATAAAATTCGAAAATCTGCGTGTGTATATGAATATTCAGAATCTGTGTACGATTACCGGCTATAAGGGATATGATCCTGAGGTTGGTGCGTACAATCAGGGAGTTTTGCTTAGAGGTATTGACTATGCACGCTATCCGTTGCAAAGAGTCTATACATTCGGTTTAAACCTAACACTCTAAAGAAATAACAATCATGAAAATACGTAATTACCTACTTGCAGCTGTCGCTGCATTGACAATGGGAATGTCGAGTGTTTCATGTAGTAGTGATATACTTGAGCATTTACCGGAGAATTCTTATATCGAAGATAATTTCTATGAATCAGACGAGGCTTTGATGGCAAGTACAGCTTCACTCTACTGCCGTGCCTGGTTTGATTATAACAGCCGTGCTCTTTTGCTTATGGGTGCATGTCTGCCCAATGACGTTTACTATCGTTGGTCTTGGCCAAGCTACACACGTTTTCAGGTTACAGCCCTTGATCAGGAGTTGGGCGACATTTGGAAGAGCTTCTATTCGGTTGTGACACTTTCAAATGCTACCCTTGCCAATATCAAAACAAAATGTGGCCCGGATGTGTCGGAGTTGGCACGTAACACGGCTATGGGCGAGGCACGCCTTATGCGAGGCATAGCTTTGTTTTGGGCAATGCATATATGGGGACCGGTCATCGTATTTGAAGATAATCAGACCGTAGTAGATAATCCTGTGCAGCCCAAAATTGTGGAAGAGGATATTTTCAAATTTGTCATCAACGACCTGACTGCTGCGTCTGAATTATTACCAGAGAAACCGTCTGAACCCGGTAGAGCTACGAGTTACAGTGCAAAGGGTATGCTTGCCAAGGTATATCTGGCTCGTTCCAGCTGGTTTACGCCCGGAGAAAGAAACGCGGAAGATCTTGCTAAATGTAAAGAGCTTTGTTTGGATGTAATCAATAACGGTCCTTATTCACTTCTTCCTGATTATGAGAATCTGTTCAAGTATCGTTACAATAATAATCAGGAATGTATGCTTGCAATGCAGTGGTATAAATCGGCTACAATGACTTGGTATGCCGGAAATACCAATCTTTCCGACCTTGCTTTCAGTAGTGATGTCATAGGTGGAGCCGCAGCGTGGGCTAACGGCAGGATGACTATGGAAATGGCAGGGCAATATAAGTATCTTGACGATAAGGGTCAAGAGCATTGGGAAGGTAAACGTATGTGGACCACATGGTTTGTTCCCGGACACCACTACGATTATATTAACATTGCAGATGGCGGCTATACTTATGCTGCTGATAACACATCAATGCCTCCCAAGAAAGGAGTGCCGGGTGGACCCGATGATGATAACGATGGTTTTGTTTCGATGATGAACTCCCCCTTGAATACCTATATCCAACGTTTAGCTGATGTTTACCTAATGTATGCAGAGGCTTGTTTGGGCGATTCTCCGGTTCTTACGGGTGAAGGACTTCAGTATTTTAATGCTGTCAGAAGCAGGGTAGAAGAGGCAACCGTAAGTTCAATTACTTTTGAAGATATTATGCGTGAAAGACGTGTGGAGTTTGGTATGGAGTATTCCACATGGTATGATTTTATGTCCTGGTATCATTGGAAACCGGAATTTATGTTGAATTTCCTCAATAATCAAATGCGTACTTATGGTTTTGAGCTTTCAATGGGTCCGAATGGAGAGATAATTATCGATCCTGAGTCAATAGAAGAACCGTCGGATGTGGTTTCTGTAGTCACTCATGACAATATACATCTTCCCTTCCCGGAAGCGGATGTGATCCAGAACCCGTTGTTGAAACAAGATCCGGTGAGATACAATTTCTCAGAGTAATGATAGATGGCTAAATTTTTGAAAATATGAAAAGAGAGAAAAGAATATATATCTGGTGTGC
The DNA here is from genome assembly GCA_947174225.1 of uncultured Porphyromonadaceae bacterium. Taxonomy (GTDB): domain Bacteria; phylum Bacteroidota; class Bacteroidia; order Bacteroidales; family Muribaculaceae; genus Lepagella. Next base: position 6,698 of record CAMWIF010000046.1, read on the forward strand.
ATTGATGGCTATGCTGATAATGGGCTTTGGTCTTCAGGCATGTCAAGACGAGCACGGAGGAGGAACTCCGACAATTGATTCGGTTAGAATTACCGATCCTGAGAAGGCTGACAGCACTTTCACCGTTGCCACTCGTGGTGCTATGATTGTGATTCAAGGTCAAAATCTCAATGATGCCCAACATATCTATATAAATGATCAGGAGGTTGGATTCAACTGTAACTATAATACTTCTACCCATATTATCTTGACTATCCCGTCAGACCTTAAAGTGGTGGGAGAGGATTCTACCTTGCCTATGGAAATAAGAGTGGAGACAAATCATGGCACTGCCACTTATGAATTCCATGTGATTGCCGGTGAGCCGAGAATAGACTATTATAAGGTAGATCTCACAGAGGTGGAGCCGGGAGTTTTTGCTGTGGCTCCGGGTCAGGAATTGTCAATATATGGAGACCTTTTCCACGAAATTAGCGCAGTGGGTCTTGCAGATGTTGATACGCTGAACATAATGCCTATGCGCGATTTTGTTGTAAATGATAGCTGCAATTGTATAAAAGTGCATATGCCCGATATGATTTATGACAAGGGTGTGATTGTGGTGGAAGGATTTGCCGGAGAGGCTTACTATGGATTTGCTCGGTCAGTACCCGAACCATCGGTTTCAGGTATGTCGTCAGATATGCCTGTCATTGGCTCAACAGTGTCGGTGTATGGAAGTAATCTAATGGAAATTGTAGGCATCTACTTTGGCGATGATTTGGCTGTAGATGGTAAGGATGTTGTGACATATGATGCTCAAAATCGTATAGATTTCGTGATGCCTTATGTGCCTGAAGCCACGGTTCCGTTGGTTGTAAAGACTTTGGGCGGCTCCGCAAGTTTTGATGGATTCTATGTATTTGAGCGTATGATTACTGATTTTGACGGACATTCTACCGGTCAATGGTGGGATTGGGGTAATATGCGTGTTGACTTCGACAACGAGTGGTGGTCAGCTCCTAACACAGCTCCTTCTAACCATTCGGGTCATCTCCTTGGATTTGAAGGTGTATCAGCAGGGTGGTTTGGTGCCCACGCGGTACACGGCTGCGGACAAGTGGATAACATTGACGACTCTACACCTCTTTCTTCTATCCAGCTGCGTTTTGAAGCTTGCCGAATGACTACATATCCTTATGCCGCGTGGCTCGGTATTAAGTTTATGAACCAAGAAAAGTCTGATGTCCAATTGGTTGATTATAATTCAGGCAAATTGGTAATGAGAGAGTGGATGACAGTAGCTGTGCCGTTGACAGACTATGCTCCTGTAGGAGTGACGACTTATGGTGAGTTGAAGGCGGCTGATGTCATTGATGCGGATAATTTCTATGTATGGACTCAATTTGAGGAGTATGGAGAATATTACGATCTGTATCTTGATAACTTTAGGCTCTATGTCACTGAATAACGAAGTGTAAATCTACTTGTAGGTTACTATAAGCCGGCATATCCCGTAACATAGGTATAATACCTGTGATTTGTAGACAGTTCGGATTTTTCGTTCATAAGATTTGTTGGCATCTTCATTATGAACTTTATTTATGGATTTTTAGTCGCTGTTTCATATTAATAGGGCAAAAGGGAAATATTGAAGATGTCAATTGTCTTATGAACTAAAAATCCGAACTTTTTAAGGCAAAAATGAAGGAGTTGAGACTTTTTCATGTTTGGTTAACTTTTTCAGATGCACTCGTTCCGTTCTTTCGGAGTAGTAGTGTTGGTAGCTGTTAGCTTCAGATCAACTGTAGTTAACAGCTACCTTTCTATATTAGCCTATGCTCCTATATCTTTTGGACTGTGGGGTAAACAGCCTGCATGGCTATGTTATCTTTTAATGAAGATAAGTCTTTTTTCAAATAAACATAAGGTCTTGAAGGCTAATCACGAGATTGAATAAGGTAGTTAAAGAATGATTTTGTAGGTATGGTTAACTTTTTTGAGGTCGGGGGAGTGGATATTGCTGCGAAATAGCTAACTTTGTAGCTTGATTAGCGAAATGGCGGTTTGGTGGAGGTGCCAAGCCAAATGCCGGAAGTGTAAACCTATAAATATCGGAAATATAAACCCAAATAAATGACAATTATGAAATTTCAATCATTAGTATTCCTTGCTGCGCTCTTGGGACTTATGTCTACAAGTTGCGTGTCAAACAAGAAGTATGCCGAATTGATGGGGAAGTATGATGATCTCCAGACCCAATATGGCACAACCCGTGAGGAACTTATCAACTGCAATGCCGAGGGGCGTAACCTACAGTCGCAGCTTCAGGTGGCTAACGAGAGCAACGCCGAGTTGAAAAAAGGTATGCAGCAGCTCAAGTACACTCTTGATAAGAGTATGGAGGCTAATAATCAAGGTAGCGTCAATATCGCCAAGCTTGTGGATGAAATCAACGCTTCCAATAAGTATATCAAGCAGCTTGTGGATGCCAAGTCTAAGTCAGACTCACTCAACATCGCTCTCACCAATAAGCTCACCCGTTCTCTCAGCAATGATGAGTTGAAAGAGGTGGATGTGAAGGTGTTGAAAGGTGTGGTTTACATTTCTCTTGCTGATAATATGCTCTTCAAGAGCGGCAGCTATGAGGTGAACAGCCGTGCTATGGAGACTCTTTCAAAGATTGCCAAGATATTGAAAGACTATAAGGATTTCGATGTGCTCGTGGAGGGTAACACTGACAATGTGCCTATCTCGAAAACTAACATCAGAAATAACTGGGACCTTTCCGCTCTTCGTGCGTCTTCAATAGTACAGGTGCTTCAGACAAAGTTCGGAATCAATCCGCAACGTCTTTCTGCCGCCGGACGTGGAGAGTTCAATCCGATTACCGACAATGATTCAGAGTTGGGTAAGCAGCGCAACCGTCGCACAGAGATCATCATCACTCCGAAGCTCGACGACTTCATGGACCTCATCGACAAGGCTCCCGAATCAGACCAAGACGATTGATTTAACCGTTAAAGTAATCCCCGAGGGTATCTGTTGAAAGATATATCTCGGGGATTGATTTTCTACGTTAGTGGTATTAGTTTGAACACCTGAATTATAGTAGTTAGGAGTCAGATTCATTTGTCCGGGTATTGTTGTGTTTCTCAATAAATTCTTTTTTGCCGATAAAGCTTTGTGAACCGAATGCTCCTCCGCCAAATTCAAAAACGGTGGAATCGTTAAAGACAATGAGGCATTCGTTGGCATTTATGCTGTCTTGCTGTTGAGGGGTAAGGGGATGCTCATACAAGAGGAAGGAGTACATCCCCATTCCTACTCGTCGAAATCTTAAAGTGCTATAATTCCTTTTACCACACTTTTCTATCTCAATGCCTATACAGCCGATATTAGATAATGACTTTTGGAGGTTGTGCTTTTGTTCGTCATTAAGAAGTTCAGTCTCTTCCAAAGAACCATTATCGAACTCGATTATAAGACGCGAACTATCCGGCAGAATCTTCCGGGTATTATTAACTAAATCGTACATTTCCCTATCATATGTTTCATAATGCTCAGCCATAATATCTGCATTGCAGTCTGGTTCACCTTTACTTATACCAAGATAGATTACACCCCCAAGCATTATTAAATCAATGATGTGGAAATATAATAAGATACGGTCGATTTTAGTGTGATGGCAAATTGACTTTATGAAGGAATATATCCAAAATCCTATAATCGGTAATGTTATGTAGAACATATACGCAAAGAAGATTATAACGAAAAACAATGCCATACCTAAATCAAAACCATGCAACCCAATGCACATTATTAGCATAATGGTAAGAACGAATGTGACAAGGCATACAGACACATAACGCATGACCTGCAGAAAGGTAGTCCTGTTATTCGTTGATTGATTTATTCCTTTATTTTCCATAGTAAAATTCAGTAGTCGGCAAAACCATATTTAGATGTAAGATAGCCATACTCAGATAAATTAAAGCACCATATAAAGAAATCCCTAAGAGCTCATCTTATTCAATTATACATATATGTTTAATGAGATTGAACAATGCAAAGTTAATGAACATATTCTGAGAAATCAAACATAATGTTCAAAAAATATTCTGCGTAATGGTATTTAGCACCCTTTTTTGAATCATTGACTTTAGGTTAGATAATTAGGTGGGTGAGAATTAGAGGATAGTTAGGTGTATCTTGTGCTATCTATGTCGATTATGTTCTATGCCGGGATTGCACTATTGCATAAACGGATGAAAAGTCGTATATTT
>CAMWIF010000047.1 GCA_947174225.1 uncultured Porphyromonadaceae bacterium
TGATGAATAAGGTTCAGGAAATTTTTGCTCAAAAGAAAACTATCTTCACAGATCTGGAATTTACCACTAATTATTCCACCAAGTATAATCCGGATGTACGTAAGCCACTTGTTATCCGACTTGATGGTTTTGATGAAAGTAAGATGTCTGTATTCAAAGATAGTGTCTCTAATATGACTTACATATGTAATCCGAGTAAGAAGATTGCTTTGGCATATAAAGAAGATGAAGAATATGGTGACTATATACCAATGTTCTACGGAATACAGAAATGGGTAGACTCATTACCCACGTTTAATTCCTCTCTACCGATTATTCATACGTATACTATTATTGGTCTCTAATCGTTTTATAGTCAAAGGATATGGCTGACGCATCCTTTGACTAATTTCTATATGATATGGACAAGGTATTGAAGTATCTGACTTTAGGGGTGCTGATTATCCTTTTGGGATGCAGCAAGGATGAGCCGGACAAGGGTTTGATTTGGGATAACGAATCAGCAACTATTATCAACCAAGGGCTATCCCTCGACTATGGCGAACATAGCCTTACTTTGAATTTTACCTCCACACAAAACCTTCCCATAGCGGTACAGACTGACCGAGACTGGCTCTCGGCAGTTGTCGATTATGGTGAGGGAAAAGGACAGTTGGAAATTTCGGTTGAGGTCAATAGAGACTATGCCGAGAGATCGGGTATCGTCAGTTTAAGACAGGGTAATATGACCACCGAAATCCATGTGCGTCAGCACGGTCGGCCTACTGCCGTTACAGAGGAGAATGGTTATGAGGTGCCTTGTGAAGAAAATTCCATATCCATACCAGTAAAGGCTAACGGTATACTCACAGCGGAGGTATATCCTTCCAACTGTGATTGGACACACCTATCAAGCATAGAAAAGGATGCATCAGGAGAGGATGACTGGACAATCACTATCTCATTGGATGAGAACACCGGCTTGGGACGCATTGCCGCCCTTTATCTGAAGGTAGAGGGGAGGGAGACGGAGGAAATCTATATCGTCCAGCACCCTGCGCCTTTCAATGAGGAAGTCACCATAGAGGTGGAGGAACCAGGTATGCTCCAAGTGCTTATGGGTAACGACGTTGAGAACCTCAGCAGAATCAGGAGACTGACATTAATAGGAGGAATCAACGGTTTTGACCTGCGGTTATTGAAGAAACTGTTTATGGCAGATGAGAAGAGTGTGCTTGACTATCCCGTTTCAATTGATCTCTCCAACTGCCACATTACCACAAGCTCCCTGAATAATCCATTTAAGCGTTACGGATGGAAGCCCGCTGAGTCATGGTATCCGACAGACCTAACCGGCTACAGCTGTATTCCCCACGGACTTTTCACTAATGCTGCGAATCTCACTCATGTAGTGTTGCCTGAAACCGAGACTATGGATTCATATGTGATAGAGCGTATGGCGTTCAGCGGATGTTCCGGGCTGAAAAGCATAGATATTCCATATCTGGTAAAACAGATTGGCAACCGGGCGTTCCGGGATTGTCCCAATCTTACGGAGATTAACATTCCTGACAATTCAATGTTGAACATTATCGGGGATGAGGTCTTCACCACCGGCTCCGTGATCGAGTCGCTCTCCCTTCCTGAGATTCTTGTATACATTTCTCCAAACTCATTCTCAGGGTGCAGGGTGAAGAATCTGCATTTGCATTGGTTTTACTATATTGAGGAGGTGGAAATTGTGCCCGAAACCGAAGGCTGTACGCTTTACGTACCCGAAGGGACAGCCGACATATATCGCGTGACCCCTAACTGGTGTAATTTTCAAAACATTGTAGAGGAGCCTTATACCCCTTATGAGTGAGGATAGCCCTTATGAGTGAATGGCTTTTAAATTCTTTTCCTTATGAACAGTAAAATCAATTATATCTTAAAGTATCTGGCATTGGCGCTCATTATAAGTCTGATGGGTTGCAGCAGCAAGGATGAGCCTGACAACGGAGTAAAGGGAGACGAGGAACCGGAGGCGGTTGAGGCTGTGCCCGAAATGGATGGCTATATAGCGGAGTCTGATGCCGGCGTCATCTCCATTCCGGTCAAAGCTAATGGTACACTCACAGCAAATGTATCTCCCTCTGACTGTGATTGGATGAAAGTAACTGACGTGGCAAAAGTTGATTCCGAGGAGGATGCGTGGATCCTTACCCTAACGGTAAACAGGAATACCGGGTTAGGGCGAATTGCTGCCGTTGATTTGAAAGTCAACGGTATGTCGCCTATGGTATGCCGTAATCCATATATTGTGCAGCAGCCGGCTCCTTTCGGTGAGGAGGTGACCATAGAGGCTCCGGAGGCAGGCAGACTCCAAATTCTTTTAGGCGACAACACCAAGAACCTCCGACGAATCAGACACCTTACGGTGAAGGGAGATATAAATGCCATAGACCTTGCAGAGCTGAAGAAGTTATTGGTAATAAGCAAATCCCCTGATCACGACAGCCCTATTTCGCTTGATTTATCAGGTTGTGCCATTATACACGGATGCCTAAATCCTTTCGAAGCTTATCGCTGGAAACCCTGCGGTTTGGACGACCTCCCGGAGATATTCCCCGATGAGATTCCTCACGACTTTTTCAGAGATGCCGTGAATCTCGTTCACATTGATCTTCCGAAAAATCTGAAAGCGATAGGCTCAACAGCGTTCAGCGGGTGTTCCGGATTGGAAAGCATCGACATTCCGAGTACGGTGCAGTCCATAGGCAGTCAGACATTCTGGAAATGCCCTAACCTCACAGAGATTAATATTCCTACCGATTCAAGGCTCACCACTTTAGGAAATGAGGTGTTCGCTACCTATTCCACAATTGACACTCTGTCGCTTCCTGAATGTCTCACTGACGTTTCCGCCGGAGCTTTCGGAAGCTGCAAGGTGACCAATCTGCATCTGCACTGGACCAATCCCCTACCGCTCAACATCGTGCCACAAGCAGAGGGCTGCACACTCTACGTCCCCAAAGGGACTGCCAACAGTTACCGCTCCACACCTAACTGGAGCAGTTTCGAACACATCATCGAAGAATAACCTCAAACCTGAACTCTATACCCACTGCCAACGCTCCCTCTTTCATAACGATTCGACTCTACAGCCTCTATACCACTGACAAAAATTTGGAGATTTACGCAATTATTGTTACTTTTGCGCCTTGAATGCCCCACCTTTTGCGTGAGGGTTCTCCACAGACCAACAGACAGTATCATAAATTTATGAATATCTCTTACAAGTGGCTCAAACGCTACATTGATTTTTCTCTCTCTCCAAAGGAGCTGGCAGCGGCTCTTACATCCCTTGGCCTTGAGTGCGACCAGATAGAGGAGGTGGAGAGCATTAAGGGTGGCCTTCGTGGCCTCGTGATCGGTAAAGTGCTCACCTGTGAGCCTCATCCCAACTCCGATCATCTCCATATAACAACTGTAGACCTTGGCGACGGTCAGCCCCAGCAGATTGTATGCGGCGCTCCCAATGTGGCAGCCGGTCAGACCGTGGTGGTAGCCACAATCGGCACTGTCCTCTATGACGGCGACAAGGAAATCCAGATCAAGAAATCGAAAATCCGTGGCGTTGAGAGCAACGGTATGATTTGCGCCGAAGATGAGATCGGAATCGGCGACAGCCACGCCGGAATTATGGTGCTTCCCGACTCAGTGGCTGCCGGCACACCCGCAGCTCAGTATTTTAATGTGGAGAGCGATTACTGCCTTGAGGTGGAGCTTACTCCCAACCGTGTGGATGCAGCCAGCCATTATGGTGTGGCACGCGATATGAAAGCCCTCTTCACCCGTGAGAACTATGAGAACGGCACCGAGCTTTCAACAGAAGTCAGAGTGCCCGATGTCAACTCTTTCGCTCCCGACAGAACCGACGGAGCTGTTACTATAAAAGTGGAAGACACCCAGGGCGCACCGCGCTACTGCGGCATCACTATCCGCAACGTCGAGGTGAAGGAATCGCCCGAATGGCTCCGCAATCTCCTTATCGCCATCGGTCAACGCCCCATCAACAATATCGTAGACATCACCAACTTCATCCTCAACGGCATCGGTCAGCCGCTCCACTGCTTCGACCTTGCCAAGATTAAGGGTGAGGAAATTGTGGTGCGCACCTGTCCCGAAGGTACCAAGTTTGTCACCCTCGACGGCGTGGAGCGCACACTCAACGAGGCTGACCTTATGATCTGCAACTCCGAAGTACCGATGTGTATAGCCGGTGTGTTCGGCGGTCTGGAATCAGGTGTGACAACCGACACAAAGGATGTGTTTATCGAAAGTGCCTACTTCAATCCTACCCGCATACGTCGCACGGCACGTCGCCACGGACTCAACACCGACGCTTCATTCCGTTATGAGCGTGGTGCCGACCCCAATATAAATGTATATGCCGCCAAGCTGGCAGCCTGTCTGATAAAGGAACTTGCCGGAGGTGAGATTTGCGGAGATGTGATAGATGTGAACTCTGCCCCGGTAGAACCGACCCCCATAGACTTCTCACTTTCCTACTGTGCAGACTTAATCGGCAAGGAGATTCCCGAAGAGCTTATAATCGCCATCCTGCGTGCACTGGAAATCAGCGTGGAGAGGGACGCTACCAACAATGATATGCTCCATCTGCGCGTGCCCGCTTACCGCGTAGATGTAACCCGTCCCTGCGACGTGGTTGAGGAGATTCTCCGCGTCTATGGCTACAACAACGTGGAATTCAGCTCTGAGATGCACGCTAATCTCTCACCTAAGGGTGACACCGACCTCAGCTACGAGCTTCAGCAGCGCGTGAGCGACCGCCTCACAGGTGAAGGATTTATGGAGATACTTAACAACTCCCTCACCGCCGTATCCTATTATGAGAACTCGGAGCAGATGCCTCTCGATCATTGCGTGAAGGTTATGAATCCTTTGAGCAACGACCTCGGCGTTCTGCGTCAGACTCTCCTATTCGGCGGTCTTGAGAGCATCGCCCACAACATCAACCGTAAAGCTGACAATCTGCGCTTCTACGAGTTCGGTAATGTCTACAGCTGCAACCCTGAGAAGGAAATCACTGAGGAGACACCCCTCGCTCCCTTCTCTGAGCATATGGAACTCGCCCTCTGGCTCACAGGTGACTTCATCCTTCCCTCTTGGAACCGCAAGGCTGTGGAGGCATCTGTGTTCGACCTCAAAGGCATCGTACAGAATATATTCGTGATACTTGGTCTTTCAGAAGGGGCTGTGGTCTACACTCAGGACACCGACGAATTCTTCGCTGCCCGTCTGAACATCGCCACCCGTCAGGGCAAGCGTATCGGTGAGTTGGGCATTCTGCGTCACGAGCTTCTGAAACGCTTCGACATAGACCGTGAAGTGGTGTACGCCTCTCTCGATTGGAATACACTCTTCAAACTCGTGGCAAACCATAACGTCACCTACACTCCGCTTCCTAAGACTCAGCCCGTGCGTCGCGACCTCGCACTCCTCATCGACAAGGATGTGACATTTGCCCACATTGCCGAGATTGTGCGCAAAGCCGACCGCAAGCTTCTCAAAGACGTGACCCTATTCGATGTCTACGAAGGCAAGAACCTTCCCGCCGGCAAGAAGAGCTACGGCATAGCCATAACTCTCCAGGATGATGAGAAGACTCTCAACGACCGCCAGATAGATGCCGTGATGCAGAAGGTGATCAAGGCTCTCGAGCAGGCAGGGGCACAGCTCAGATAAGATTTTTGACCAAAACATAACAAACAGACACAACATAAGAAACAACTACAAATGGGAAGAGCATTTGAATATCGTAAAGCAAGAAAGCTGAAACGCTGGGGCAACATGAGCCGCACATTCACCCGTATCGGTAAGGAAATCACCATAGCCGTTAAGGCAGGAGGTCCCGATCCGGATATGAATCCCCGTCTGCGTGTGCTTATGCAGAACGCCAAGGCTGCCAATATGCCCAAAGACACTGTTGAACGTGCCATAAAGAAAGCCACCGACAAGGATGCCGGCGACTACAAGGAGATTGTATACGAGGGATACGGTCCTCACGGCATCGCTATCGTAGTGGAGACCGCTACCGACAACAACCAGCGCACCGTAGCCAATGTGCGCAGCTACTTCAACAAACACGGCGGCTCTCTCGGCACCCAGGGTTCACTCTCTTTCCTTTTCGACCATAAGAGCGTGTTCCACGTAAAGCCCAACGAGGATACATCAATGGAGGATTTCGAGCTTAACCTTATGGACTATGAGGCAGAGCTTGAGGCAGAAGATGAGGAATGGCTTATCTACGGTGCATTCGACCAGTTTGCCAACCTTCAGAAATTCCTTGAAGAGAGTGGTCTTGAAATCGTGTCAGCCGAGTTCGAGCGCATTCCTACCGACTACAAGGATGTGACCCCGGAGCAGCGTGAGGCTATCGAGAAGCTCCTTGAGAAGTTTGAAGACGACGAAGACGTGCAGAACGTATTCCACAATATGAAGGAAGAGGAAGACTAATTAACGTCAACCTTACATTTACTTTAAAAATAGCAATCAGCAGTTGGTTGTTGCCAATTACTGATTGCTATTCTAATATCCGAACTATATCTTATTATGACTTGGTTAAATTGGTTTTATGAAAATATAAATTCGCTTGAGGTCAATATGACCAACAGTATGTTTCGCCTCATCCTGAGTATGATGCTTGGTATGGTGGTGGGCGCAGAGCGCAAGCGTAAGGGTCAGATAGCGGGTATCCGCACATTCGCCCTTATCTCTATGGGTGCCTGCCTCGCGATGCTGCTTTCAATCTATGTGCCACAGGTCTATCTCGGACTGAAAAACGGTGACCCGGGACGTATCGCAGCCCAGGTAATCACCGGCATCGGTTTCCTCGGCGGCGGTGCCATGATACATATGAAAGGTGCCGTAAGGGGATTGACCACAGCTGCGGGCATATGGATGACAGCCATTATCGGTATGGCGGTAGGTATCGGTATGTATCTCTGTTCCATAGGCGCCACACTGCTGATTCTGCTTACCCTCGTCACATTCGAGCAATACGAAAAGCGTCGCAAACTCGGTCAGGAATCAAAAGTAATAAGTATGGCAGTAGAGGGCATAGTCACCGACCTCAAGCCATACAAAGAGGTGCTTCACGAAGACAAAGTGCATCTCTCCACCTACTTTCTTGAATACAACTACGCCGAAAACAAGACTGACATCAACTTCGTGGTGCTCGTACACACCTACACAGATATGCTCCCCGTGCTGTCTCATCTCAGCGCAGTCAATCCCACAAAGAAACTCACTTTATCAAGTCAGCTCGACATCTGAAAAGCCGACTCGCGATAATCCCGGTTGACATCTGAAAAATTTTTGATTTTTTATTTATGAGGCATTGCTGCCTCATTTTTTATTATTATATTTGCTTGCCGAAATATTTTTTAGTATTTCTGTTAACCCAAATATTTTTATAAACCAACTTAACACATCTAACTATGGAATCTTTATTTTGGATAGTACCTGTGTCGTCAGTCATAGCGCTTGTGCTGGCATGGTATTTCTATCAGCAAATGAAAGGTGAGAGCGAAGGAACTCCGACGATGGAGAAAATCGCCTCCTATGTGCGACAAGGCGCAATGTCTTATCTCAGGCAACAATACAAAATTGTCGGCATCGTGTTTATCGTGCTTGTAATCCTCTTCTCTGTGATGGCGTATGGCTTCAACCTACAGAATCCCTGGGTGCCTGTGGCATTCCTCACCGGCGGTTTCTTCTCCGGCTTGTCAGGTTTCCTGGGTATGAAGACTGCCACCTACGCATCTGCCCGTACAGCCAATGCGGCACGTCAGTCGCTCAACGGCGGTCTGCGCGTGGCTTTCCGAAGCGGTGCGGTTATGGGCTTGGTAGTGGTAGGTCTCGGTCTGCTCGACATATCTTTCTGGTATTGGCTGCTCAACCTCTGCATAGCCGACGATGTGCTTAACCCAACAGCCAAACTTTGTATGATCACAACAACAATGCTTACATTCGGTATGGGCGCCAGTACACAGGCACTCTTCGCACGTGTCGGCGGCGGTATCTACACAAAGGCAGCCGATGTGGGTGCTGACCTTGTGGGTAAGGTTGAAGCCGGTATTCCCGAAGATGACCCTCGTAATCCTGCCACTATCGCCGACAATGTGGGCGACAACGTAGGTGACGTTGCCGGTATGGGTGCCGACCTTTACGAATCTTACTGTGGTTCTATCCTTGCAACCTCCGCTTTGGGTGCAGCGGCTTTCATGGGAGCCGACTCTGTTGAAATGCAGTATAAGGCAGTTATCGCCCCGATGCTCATTGCAGCCGTAGGTATCATACTTTCAATTATAGGTATATTCTCTGTAAAGACTAAGGAAGATGCTTCTATAAAGGATCTTCTCGGCTCACTCTCGCTCGGCACCAACCTCAGCTCAATATTGATTGTCGGAGCCACTTTCTTGATTCTATGGCTTCTCCAGATGCATAACTGGGTCAACATTTCCCTCGCTGTCGTTGTCGGTCTTTTGGTGGGTATCGTAATCGGACGCTCAACCGAATATTACACTTCACAGTCATATACCCCCACAAAGAAACTCGCGGAAAGCGGCACCACAGGTCCTGCCACAGTCATAATCTCCGGTATCGGTCTCGGTATGGTTTCAACCGCTATTCCCGTTATTGCGGTTGTGGCAGGTATCATCCTCTCCTTCTGGCTTGCATCAGGCTATGACTTCACCAACGTCGGCATGGGTCTCTACGGCATCGGCATCGCAGCCGTGGGTATGCTCTCCACACTCGGCATCACACTTGCCACTGACGCTTACGGTCCGATTGCCGACAATGCAGGTGGCAACGCGGAGATGAGCGGTCTCGGTGAGGAGGTGCGCCGTCGTACAGACGCTCTCGACTCACTCGGCAATACTACAGCCGCCACAGGCAAAGGTTTCGCCATCGGTTCGGCAGCCTTGACAGGTCTCGCGCTCCTCGCCTCCTATGTTGAGGAGATCCGCATTGGTCTTACTCGTCTCGGCAACCAGTTCATTCAGATAGGCACTGCCATTGATCCCAATACAGGTGAAGTGATACCTAACAATGTGCCTATCCACGAAGCATCATTCACCGACTTCATGACCTATTATGACGTTACCTTGATGAATCCGAAAGTACTCTCCGGTATGTTCATCGGAGCAATGATGGCATTCCTGTTCTGCGGACTCACGATGAACGCCGTGGGACGCGCAGCCGCCAAGATGGTGGAGGAAGTACGTCGCCAGTTCCGTGAGATAAAGGGTATCCTTAGCGGTGAGGCAGAGCCTGACTATGCACAGTGTGTGAAAATATCCACCAAGGGTGCGCAGCGTGAGATGGTGTTCCCATCGGTACTTGCCATTGCCGTGCCTATCCTCACAGGTCTTATCTTCGGAGTTCCGGGTGTGGTAGGTCTGCTCGTAGGCGGTCTTTCAGCCGGCTTCGTATTGGCTATCTTTATGGCAAACTCCGGCGGTGCGTGGGACAATGCCAAGAAATACGTTGAAGAGGGTCATTTCGGTGGCAAGGGAAGCGAAGTGCATAAGGCTACCGTAACCGGCGACACCGTTGGCGATCCTTTCAAAGACACGTCGGGCCCCAGCCTCAATATCCTCATCAAACTTATGTCGATGGTAGCAATCGTGATGGCAGGTCTGACAGTGGCTTGGAGCCTTCTATAAGAACTTGTTATTTAAGTTTAAAGGGCATATAAGCTCTATCTAAACATATCCACTGAAGCCTCACATCAGGTTGGATTTATAACCTGATGTGAGGCTTCAACATATACTATACAGAGGGTCAGAGCAACCCCTTTTTCAAATTGTTTATCTTATCTACTAAACAATCCGGAAAGTGAGAAGTTATTAAAATATATCAAACAGCATAGCTATACCGTTTGATACAATTCCATAAGATTAACTTAAAATCGATTTTGCTATGAGGTATGTCAGTTCGGGCAACGGCAAGATGCCTATGATTTCCCTTCTTGCTATACTATCAATATCCCTGACTATTAATATGCCGGGATTGGCAGTCTCACCGATGCTCGGGAAACTGCGTGATATTTTCCACTCCTCGGAGATGGAGGCTCAGTTAGTCACCTCCTTACCCAATCTCTGTATGATTCCGGTGGTACTTATAGCAGGTAAGATCTCAACTGCCTCACGGCAGACAGCCGTACTGATGACGGGTCTGCTGATATTCCTTGCAGCAGGTATCGGGTGTTTCTTTGCTAACAGTATGATGGCACTCATTGTTTTGGGCTGTTTCGTAGGCATAGGCTGCGGACTCGTGGTGCCTATCGCTGCCGGATACATTTCGGAATGGTTTATGGGAGGCTCCCGTCAGGCTGACTTAGGACTGAAATCAACCACCTCTAACGCTATGGTCATCGTGGCTAACGTATACGTAGGCATTGTAGCCGCCATCAATTGGCACGCTGCCTTCGTGGTCTACCTCACCCCTATCATTCCTCTTTTACTCGTGCCGTTTATGACCCAGAAGTATGTCAATAAACACCGCATAATCAACCCTACCCCCACTAACGATGGAAAAGAAGAATCATCTTCTCAACCTTACCATTTCCAGGGCAGCCGTTCTACCTGGATGCTCGTGAGCCTCATATGTCTCTACCTTTTCCTTACCTACGCTACTACCTCCATATCCTACTATGCACCGTTCTGTATGGAGCATTTCGGAATGAATACCACAGAGGTAGGCGTTGTGACCGCTATGTATTATCTTATGTGCGCGGTATGTGGAGCGGTAGTGTCACCACTCAAGCATTTCTTTGGCAAGAACACTATGTATATCTGCTTAGGTCTGTGTGCTATCGGACTTTTCGGAATAGGCTTTACCCACAACTT
>CAMWIF010000048.1 GCA_947174225.1 uncultured Porphyromonadaceae bacterium
CCGTGACAGAGCTTATAGAGCTTTACTCAAGACGGCAATGGATACAATTCGTGGTAATGGGTTGAGGCAGAAATACGGATACATTCCGTTTGATATGTGGAATGAATCTGTGGCTTATGATATGGAATATGCTCTTGCCGACGGTGCTGTAGCTTTGGCAGCGAAAGCTATGGGAGACAGCCTCAACTATGAATACTTCACTAATCGCAGCCATTCTTACCGTAACTATTTCGACCCTTCCACAGGTTTTATGAGGGGCAAAGACAGCAAAGGGAATTGGCGTGAGCCGTTCAATGTGTTGGACGCATCACACAGGGCAAACGATTACTGCGAGGGAAACGCCTGGCAATACACGTGGCTTGTGCCTCACGATGTGGAGGGTCTAAAAGATTGCTTTGGCTCCAAAGAGAAACTTATTGCCAAACTTGATTCTCTATTCACCATTCAGGCTGGGCTTGAAGGGACAGACATTTCTCCGGACGTGTCGGGTTTTATCGGTCAGTATGCCCACGGAAATGAGCCGGGTCATCATACTGCCTATCTCTACACAATGCTCGGTGAGCCGGAGAAGACGGCTGACCGGATAAGAGAAATTATGGCTACGATGTATACCACCGCGCCTGACGGTCTTTCCGGAAATGAAGATGTGGGTCAGATGTCGGCTTGGTATGTGCTCTCGGCGATGGGACTGTATGAGGTGGAACCGGGATCGGGACGTTATTGGTTTGGCAGCCCACTTTTTGATGAGGTGGAGATTGATGTGCCGGGCGGTGTATTCCGAATCGTTGCAGAGAATAATGGAGCAAAGCATCCGTATATCGAATCGGCATATCTGAACGGAAAGAAACTTGAAGAGAGCTTCATTTCTTATTCAGATATTATGAAAGGGGGTGAGCTGAAATTCCGTATGAGATAGCGATCCGTTGAGGATATTGAAGAGGTGCTGTTGCATATCTTTTTGAGATTTTAAGGACTGATTCCGATTTTGGAGTCAGTCTTTTTTTGTATGGTTGGGCAAGGCTTTTATGTGTCGGAAAGATATGGATAGGGATTGTTTCACCTTGCGACAAACCTTTCATAGAGGGAAATGTAGATATAGATATACATTGATTGATAACGTGTTAGAGTATATATGTAGACAGTGTTGGCAGAATTGGACACATAGATTGTAGAGTGAAAATTTCTTATTTTGGGTATGGAATTGTGTATATAGGAATGACAGATGTGTGTATACAGGCGACTATGGACAGCTTTGGCAGAAGCGGGTTACAAGTATCCGGCGAAGAAGTGCGTACTTTGCGGTGTAATTAGAAAATCGAGTTAATAGGTTAGTTTAAGTTAAAAATTTCAGTTAGGTTAACATTTTTAGGTTTGCTACAGAATGAGTGTAAAATTTTAAGGTAAAATATAACGACACCATAAAAGTATTAAGGTAAAAAAGATTGTTTTTCGACGGTTCAAAGAAGAGAAAAATTTTTAATTAATCAACATCATACTTATGCGAACAACAAAACTAATTAATCGAATCGGACTGGTTGCCCTTCTTGGCATATTGTCCCTTTTCGCTTCCGGATGCTCCGATAAGGAGGGAGCTATGGGTGATGAAGTGGTAGGTCAAGGCACTTTAAACGGTGTGGTGACCGACGATTTGAATCAGCCTTTATCTGGCGTGACGGTGACAGATCTCAGCTCTGCAAAGTCAACTTCAACCTCTACGGATGGTAGCTTTACACTTAGCGACATTGCCCTGCATAGTGAAGGACAGATAGTGACTTTTGAGAAGACCGGTTATGAGACCACTTCAATCACTCTCGTACCTGCCAAGTTTGCAAAGGGCATTGCCACGGCAAACGTAGAAATGACTTTCGCGAATGCCATCATCAAAGGTTACCTTACAGATGCACGCAACAACAATCAGCCGCTTGCCGGAGCTGAGGTCAGCGTAAGCACTACAAATAAAGCAGTGTCGGATGCACAGGGTTATTACGAGATAGCCGGACTCGCACTGCGCGATTATACTTTGACCATTACTAAGGAGGGTTATCCCACACTTACCACCACTATCGCCGCCGGTGCATTTGTAGACGGTGTGGCAACTTTTGACGCTCGCCTCGGAAGCACCGAACTGCTTCGTGGCATAACAGTTGAGGATCTCCGTAACGCCCCAAAATGGTATAACAACGAATTTAAGGGTGGACGTAATGCCGATGCTTACCCGATGTTTGACTGGGCTTGCGACTATATGGGCTCGATCTCAACCTGGACCGGTGACTACGAGGAGCAGAACGAAGGCTCAACACTGAGAATACGCAACGGTGAAAGCGACCAGAGCAATCCTGCCGATGATAAGAACTTCGATACCTTTGTATACGGACGTAAGCTTATCACCGCTGACAACAGTAAGTTCACTATCCAGCTCCGCACCCATCAGTCGCCCTGCTATTGGGGTGTGCAGATTGTAGACCTCACGAAAGCAGAACCGACACTGGAATACGTAGGTGACATCCGTATAGCCGACAGCGGGTCTTATTACAGTGAATTCTTCGACCTTTCACCCTGGGAGGGTAAAGAGGTAGTTGTGATTGTAGGTCACTACCGTATGGAAAGCGGCGACTACTGGCGTCAGCTTGTACTCCGTCGCTTCTCATTCAGCAACGAATACTTTGCCAACGAGGTATACACCTGGATGCCCGGCACCGAGATTGCCGACCTTCCCGGATGGCATATGACTGAATCTATGGTACGTTCCTCAATGCCGCAGGATTTAACACACTACACAGGTATCAGCCCTGTAGGTGGCAACCGCGACAACTATATCGACGCTTACCAAAGCTGGCACGCTGCAAGCCACGTAATGGCTTACTGGACTCATATGCCGCTTCATAAGGATCCGGATGTATTCGCCAACGAAGGCTATATGATCAAGACACGCGGCGGTGAACCTGCCGACACAAAGGAGCCAGAGCAGTATGTATATGCGAAATACTCAATCGCACTGGGTCACGACAAGTTAATTCTCACCACACGCAACTTCGGTGACAACTATACATTCTTCAAACTCACCGCAATCACGATGGACTGCAAAGCTCACTTTATGGATCCTTCGGAGAACGATGCCCTCGAAGCCTCCGCAGCTGAAGACGGATGCTGGAAATTCAAGAGCGGTGAGGACTACTGCCACTTCACCTACGATCTTTCAGAATTTGACGGCCAAGATGTGATGATCTGCATCAGCGTACACAACGGAGAGGTCAACGGCGACGAGAACAAGCTCACACTCAATGCTATCGATATACAATAATCTCAAAATCAAGAGACAATGAAAAGTTCACACATATTTATGGCAGTGTCGCTGCTGATGTGTGCCTCCGCATGCTCGTCAGACGATCCGAAGGATTCGCCTGACGAGCCCCAGGGAGGGAACAAGCCGAACGTGGAGACTCCCACGGCATCGGTGGCAGAAAGCAATACCCAAAGGGCTATCACAATCATCAATGCTGCCGTAGAAAACTACTTCGACGGACAGTCGATGAAGATGTCAAGAAAGTTTAATCCTTTCACCGGCAATAAATCAAGTGAAATCGGGAGCGTCTGGATGTATACCAGTTCGATTGAGGCGGTCAACGCGGCGATGACAGCTATGAAAGATCTCAAGGATAGCGGCAAGCCGGAACTCTATAATACCAATTGGGAGAGTTACAAGACACTTCTTGAGAAACTGATCGATAATCTCGATTACTATGCCGGCACATTCACACTGACTTCCTATACAGGCACTGACAGTTGGACAGTATATGCCGTTAACCGTGCTGAAGGTAAAGGTACGGCAGACGTGACGGGAGTGCTCAATGTGTATGACGACCAAGAATGGCTTGTGAGAGAGCTGATAGAGTCTTACCGCGTTACGGGTAATTCCAAATACCTTGAAAAAGCTGAATATCTCACCTCATACGTGCTTGACGGTTGGGACCGTACACTGGATAATGAGGGGAATGAGAACGGAGGCATCACCTGGGGACCCGGTTACACCACTAAACATTCCTGCAGCAATGGTCCGATGATAAGTCCTTTGGTTTGGCTCAGCGACATTTACAAAGGTAAGAGCGACGTGGTAGCCTACAAAATCATTGATGCTGACAAGAAGCGCGTGGATGTGACAGCCAACAAGAGCGACTACTATCTGGAGATGGCGAAGAAGGTATATGACTGGCAGAAGCGTAAGCTCTACAATGCCGATAAAGGTGTCTACTGGGATATGCTCGGTGCAGACGGCGACATAGCCTATGAAACTATCGACGGAGTTCGCTACCGTGCCAACAACCGCGACACCGGAGCCACAGGTAATTTCTACAGCTACAATACAGGAACAATGGTGTCAGGAGCAGCCGCTCTGGCAGAATCAACCGGTGAGACGGCATATCTTGAAGATCTGAAATCGCTCACGGCAAGCAGCTTCCGCCACTTCGCTCAGTTGGGCACCTCGCTTGCCGGCTATTATTCCTTCGAGCTTTCCGGTTTCTCCCCTTGGTTTAACGGAGTGCTTATGAGAGGCTATGCCGAAGCTTACGGACAGTGTGCCGACGCAGCCGATTGCTTAAAGGCCTTCCAAGACAATCTTGACTATGGCTACAGCAACTTCCTTGAAAATGATATGCTGCCCGTGAATCTCCTCGCCGGCTGGAGCCGTGATAGGTCGAAATGTGACACGGAGGCTATGTTCACTTTCTGTTATGCAGCGGAGTATGCGGTCTTAGCGAGTTATGAAGTTAAAAAGAAATAACTAATCAACATCAACTAATATGTACAGAACCCTTAAATTAAGAAGCACACTGCTGAAGGTGGTGACAGCGCTTATCATAGCATTCACCTCTTCGAGTGCGGTGGCACAAACGACGCTGACCATCAGCGGCACCGTGACTGACAACGATAACGAGCCCCTCATCGGAGCGACTGTGATGGTAAAGAATACTACCGTAGGTGTAGCTACAGACATTGATGGGCACTATGTGCTCAACGCACCGTCAGACGCGATCTTAGTAGTGTCATACATCGGCTATAATCCCATATCGGAGGCAGTGAACGGGCGCACCAATATCAACTTCGTGTTGAGTAGCAGCAGTGAATCACTCGATGAGGTAGTGGTGGTAGGTTACGGCGTGCAGCGCAGAGGCTCAATCACCGGTGCGGTGTCGGAGCTGAAAGGTGACGCGATGATCAAGACCAACAACGAGAACCCCCAGAATATGCTTACCGGTAAGATTCCCGGTGTGCGCGTATGGCAGAAGAGTTCCGAACCGGGCACATATAACAATAACTTCGACATCCGTGGTATGGGTTCACCTTTGGTGGTAATCGACGGTGTGCCTCGTACGGTTGAGGATTTCCAGCGTCTCAACGCCAATGACATTCAGGATGTGTCGGTGCTTAAGGATGCGGCGGCAGCCATCTACGGTGTGAGAGCTGCAAACGGTGTGCTCCTCGTGACCACCAAGCAGGGCACGGCAGGAACAGCCAAGGTAAGTTATAACGGTTCGTTCACTATCCAGAAGCCCAAATCGATGCCTCAGTTGGCTAACGCCTTCGATGCAATGACCATCTGGAATGAAAGAGGACGTAACAATATCAACGGCGGACAGCTTTACTATACGGAATCTGATTTCGAGGCTTACGCAAGCGGACTGCGTCAGCAGACCGACTGGAACGGGGAAGTGATAGCCTCGTGGTCGCCCCAGACCCAGCACGACGTGAGCGTATCGGGTGGCAACGACCGCACAAGATATTTCGCAAGTCTCGGCTACATCTACCAAGAGGGTATGTTTAAGTCTGGCGACCTCAACTATGACAAGCTCAATCTCCGTAGCAACCTTTCAACCACAATATGGAACGGCATCAAGCTCGATCTTAACATCTCGGCAATGTCTGACATCCGTAACACCCCTTACTACAGCTCTGTAGACATTATCCGCAACTATTGGAGCCAGGGTGTGCTTCATCCCGCATATGCCGATCCGGAGCGCACAATGCTCAACTATGCAGGTCTTGACCTTGAGCGCAATACAGTGGCTATGATGACAAGCGACATCTCCGGTCACCGTAAATACAGAAGGAAAATGTTCCAGTCGAGCGCGGCTCTCAACATTGACTTCGGCGCTTACACCTCAGCTCTCAAAGGACTTTCGGCAAAAGGCTTGGTAAGCTACGACTATACCGTTGACAACAACGAGATTTACAAGAAGGAATTCACACAGTATGCTTATAACGAGGCTGACGGCTCTTATACTTCCAAAGTATTCTCTGAGACCTCACCTTCAAATATGCGTCGCGAATTCTACGACAAGTCGCAGTTTATGCTCCAGTTCACACTCAACTACCTCCGCACTTTCGCGGATATGCACAATGTAGGTGCTGTGGTAGGCTACGAGTCAACCTCACGCCACGGCGATAACTTCTACGCATATCGTGACCTCGCATTCACCGTGCCTTATCTTCTTGCCGGTGTGGAGGATGGTCAGGTAGGCTCGATGAACACAGATCTCGGTTCGCTCTACGACTTCGGCAATCGTGCGGTGATAGCCCGTGTAACATATGACTACGATAACCGTTATCTTATAGAGGGACAGTTCCGCTATGACGGTTCTTCGAAATTTGCCAAGGGTCATCGCTGGGGCTTCTTCCCCTCGGTATCGGCAGGTTGGCGTATCGCAGAGGAGCATTGGTTCAGGGAGAGCATCGATCCCAACGGATTCGTAAATCAGTTGAAGCTCAGAGCAAGCTACGGTGTGCTCGGTGATGACGGTTCAATCAATTATGAATGGCTTCAGGGCTTCACCTACAGAGGTGGCACGGCAGCCGACAACGGTAACTACAACGGTTATTCTCCAGGCTACATCTTCGACGGCGACTTCATCTATGGCGCCAGTCCGTCCGGTATTCCAAATGTGCTTCTGAGCTGGTATAAGTCGAAGACCTTCAACGTCGGTGTAGATTTCGAGAGCCGTAACGGTCTTATCGGTGCCACAGTAGACTACTTCGTGCGTAACCGTTCAGGTCTCTTTGAGCGCAGAGGGGGTGATCTTCCGACAGTGGTAGGAGCCACAGCTCCTCTTGAGAATGTCAACTCTGACCGTCATTATGGTCTTGAGGTCTCTCTCACTCACCGCTACAACATCGGCGACTGGAGCTGGAGCGCACGCGGCATCTTCTCGATAACCCGCAACAAGTACCTTACCGCCGTTCAGAACGGTCCGTATGCCAACTCATATGACAAATGGCGCCACGACAACCTCAACAACCGCTTCCAGGGTGTTCAGTTCGGTTACGAAGGTAACGGTCGCTACAACAACTGGTATGAGATCTGGAACGAAACCCTTTATACAGAGCGTGACCTTCTCCCCGGCGACTACAAATATCTTGACTGGAACGGCGACGGCGAGATCAACGGTGAGGATGAGCATCCTTACGCATTCGACCAGACTCCCTGGATGAACTTCTCACTTGACGTAAATGTGCTCTGGAAAGGATTCGACTTCAATATGCTCTGGCAGGGTTCCGCACTTGGTTCGATGTCATATGAAGAACCTCTCTTCAGCGTGTGGGGACAGAACGGTGGCGGTGTTCTTGAGCAGTTTACCGACCGTTGGCACACAGTAGACCCCAACGCCGATATCTACGACCCGGCTACAGAGTGGGTGAGCGGCTACTATGCTTTCGGACAGCGCACTCCGAGATCAAACTCCACTTTCAACCGTGTATCGACCGACTATCTGCGTCTCAAGAGCGTCGAGCTCGGCTACACCATCCCGGAGAAGCTGCTGCGTGGTAATAAAATCCGCGTATACTTCAACTGCTATAACCCGGTGACCTTCACAAAGGTGAAATTCGTTGACCCCGAGCACCCCGATTCTGATCTGGGCCGTCTCTACCCGCTCAACCGCACTTATACCGTAGGTCTTAATCTCTCTTTCTAACCATCAATTATCGAAACAAAAATGAAAAAAATACTTATATCAGCAATCCTCGGTCTTGGCATGATGACCTCTTGTGCCGACCTTGACATATCTCCTAAGGGTATGATGACAGAAGATGACCTTCTGAGCAACGATGCCGGTATGGAGATCTATATGGCAGAGATCTACAGCCACCTACCGTTAGAAGACTTCAAATATCTTCCTCAGAGAGGACATAACCGCAACGGCTGGCTCGTGTCGAAGGGTGTGGAAGGCACCGGAGAGGCTGTGGGTCGCGACGGTATCGTCACAGCGTTCACAGGTGAGGACAGCCAGTATTGGGGTGAGGCTTTCGAGACGCTTCGCAAGATCAATATGCTCATCACCGATCTTCCCAATTTCCAGGGCAACTATTCTCCGATAGCCTTCAACGATTACCTCGGCCACGCTTATTTCCTCAGAGCCTTCATCTTTACCCAGATGGCTATGCGCTACGGCGGCATACCCCTTGTGACCCGTGTAATCAACTATCCCGGCGACGAGGAGTTGGAAGTGCCCCGTTCAAGCGAGGAGGAGACCTGGGATCAGATACTTGCCGACTATGACAAGGCTATCGAGCTGATGAGCGCACAGAGCGCAAAGCGCGGCTATGCTAACCGCAGCGTTGCCTTAGCCTATAAGTCGAGCGCGATGCTCTATGCCGGGTCAGTGGCTAAGTATAACCAGACTGTTGACGGCCACCTAACCGGTATCGGTACCAAGACAGGCGTGCGTGTCATGGGTTTCGCTCCTGACAGCTGGGAGGCGGCTTCCAAGAAGTATTTCGCTGAGGCTTACAAGGCAGCTTCGGAAATCATACAGGATGGCAGATATTCTCTCCACAAATCAAAATGGTCAGCCGACGACCGCAACGCACAGTTTGAGAATCTTGTGGATATGCTTGCCGATGCCAACAGCTCAGAGCATCTTTGGGTAAGAGAGTATGTATATCCCACGGCAGTACATAGCTATGACAGCTACAATAGCCCCTATATGATGGGCTTCACTTATCCGGCACACTCACCTCTTAGCTGCGGAACTTGCCCGACCGCTGATTTCGTAGAGCTTTTCGACGGTTTCCCCCGTTATCCCGACGGCACCTTGAAAGTGACCACAGGCGACAAGATTACAGAGGGTGAATATATAATGTATGACAAGCCTTTGGATTTCTTCGCCAATGCCGAGCCTCGTCTCCGCGCACAGGTTATCTTCCCCGGCGATAAGTTTGCCGACGGCACAGTAGATATGTGGGCAGGCTCATATACCGGTTCACTTCCCGTGACCGCTATCATGAATGATTACTCCTATGGTAACGCACCTCAGAGCTTCACTGATTCCAAGTATGGCGATCTGATAGTAATGAGCAATTCTCCGACAGAGGTGAAATATGTGACAGACTTCAACGGCAACGAGCATCCTGCCACAGGTCCTTGCGGACCTTACAAAGGCTGGGGTGAGAGCGGTGTGACAGGTTTGGTGACCCGTAAGTGGCTTGATCCCAACTTCCGTGGCGGACGTGAGGGTGTGTGCGACCAGCCGTATATCCTGATGCGCTATGCAGAGGTGCTTCTTGACGCAGCCGAGGCAGCAGTGGAGCTTTCAATGGCAGGTGTATCCTCACCTGACGGCACTGATATGTTGGCAGTAGCTACACAGGCTATCCGCGACATCCGTGAGAGAGCAGGTGCCGATGAGCTTACCAAGGGTTTGACAGGCGACGAGGAGAGCCGTAACATCGTAAGACGTGAGCGTCGTAAGGAGTTGGCTTTCGAGCACCAGGCAAAGTGGGACATCCGTCGCTGGCGTGTGCAGCACTATGAGGGACGTGACGGTTTCTGGGGTGAGGTTCGCGACAAGGATTCCTTCAGCAACAGCAATAACTACCGCTTCCGTGGCCTTTATCCCTTCTATTGCACTGAGAACGGTAAGTACTTCTTCGACACACACTTCCAGAATATGGCTGACAAACAGTTGAGTTATAGTCAAATTGATTATTACTTCTCCATCCCCGGCGGTGAGGTAGTGAAGAGCTCGGTTATTGATCAGCAGCCCAACCGATAATAATCCTAATCCAATAACTTTTCAAATAGCATTTTCAGATGAAAAAATTTCATATATTCGCAACCGCAGTTGCCATGATGATGTCTATGACTTCCTGCGACCTCTTCGAACTCGATAACTATGACGAGCCTAAGGAGACAATCCAAGGTGAGGTAGTGGATGTAGCTACCGGAGAACCGGTGCTCACCGACCAGGGGAGCGAGGGTATTCGTGTGCGTCTCACCGAACTCAGCTGGGGCGACAACGTGGAACACAATCCCGATTTCTACTGCATGCCCGACGGCAGTTTCCAGAACACCAAGATTTTCAAGGGTCACTACTATGTGCGTATCGACGGTCCGTTCATTCCTCTTGTGAGAGAGACACCTGACGGTGTGCTTCTTGCCGATGAGTGTAAGGAGATAGATATAAAGGGGACTACGAAGGTGAAATTCGAGGTGCAGCCGTTCCTGAACGTGCGCATCGTGGGTGAGCCTCAGGTGAGCAACGGTCAGATCAAGGCTAAAGTGGTGGTAGACCGCGCTGTGAGTCCGGAGGATTTCCGCTCCAAGATTCAGCCTACACGTGGCAATGACTATTCCGACGACCTGATGAATGTGACCGACGTGCAGCTTTTCGTGAGCTACTCTTCGTCGGTGGGTTACCGTGCGCGTGACGAGCGTTGGTCGGCATCCCTCTCATATCAAGGTAATGAGTTTGACTCCAACTTGGGTCAGGAGCTTACCATCACCACCAACGGTGATATTCCGTCAGGTCGCAGGGTTTATATCCGTGCGGCAGCCCGTATCAATTATTCTACCGCAGAGGTTTACCGCTATAACTATAGCGAGCCTTTGGAGGTGCTGATACCGTAAT
>CAMWIF010000049.1 GCA_947174225.1 uncultured Porphyromonadaceae bacterium
CGACTTGAAAAGGCTGCTATCTTCCACAGAGGAGGTAAAACGATAACTCCGGAAATAGAGAAAGAGCTAAGTGGTATGGGATTTCCGGACAGACTGGATAAACAGCATGAATATATAGAATTATTAGACTATATTATCCCTGATGGTAATTTAGTTATGGTAACTTCTATGTATGGTGCAGATGATGCGACATATATGGATTTCTTCAGAAAAGATGACGGTGAGTTGCTCACTCATATCCCTATGCATTGGGGTGAGGATGAGGATACTAAAGGTATGGCAGTAGACTATGAGGGCTCTACTCTCTATGTGCGACCTATGTTTGCACAGGATGGTCGCTGGTATGCCATAGTGCCCGAATCGCAAGTGCCAGGTGCCGATAAAGATGGTAATGCTGCCATAATCAGCTTCACCCTAACGGAGTAATTGAAATTCTCCCGTAATAAATTGAATATAGCCGAAATTAATTGAAAATTACAGAATAATTTAAAGATTACCAAGCTTATCTAATTATTATTATACAAATTATAGGAGATAAGTAATAGAATACTACATAGGGTGCTGACTTCCGATAGTCAGCACCCTATGTAGTATTCTTAATAACTTTGTTAATCTATTCCTTATCTGTTGATATGTTCCTATAAGACTAATACAGCATAAAGAGAATTAGTCGTTGAGGTAGTAGACGATTGAGGAGACCACGCGCACTTTTTTGAGGTAGGGGGTGTACTGGTCGCGGTCTTCGATTGAGAACTGGCCTTGGCTTGCGGTCTTGATCTTGCCGAGCTTACTGTCGGAATCCTCTGCGAATTTGTTGGCAGCCTCGCGGGCATTCTTTGTGGCTTCGGCAATCATCTCCGGTTTGATAGAGTTGAGGTCGGTATATTCGTAGGTGGTCTGATACTGATAGTCTCCGGCTACGATAGCTATGCCCTGTTTGAGGAGTTCTGTCTGACGCTCCATCAATTTATTTACCTTCTCCACCTGAGATGAGGTCACTACGATCACATTTGTGACATTGTAACGGAAAGGGACATTCTGCGAGTTGTAGCGGTCAGCCTGAAGGTCGAGCACCTGCGGAGGATTCACAGCAATCTCCTGGTCAGTGATACCGTTGGCTTTCAGGAAAGTGGTGATTGCCTTAGTAGTATTTTCGATTTTGGAGTAGATTGAGGGGAGATCGTTGCCCACCTCCTTGCTGACGATAGGCCAAGTCACCTTGTTAGCGGTCACCTCCTTCTCGGCAAGACCACGCACGGTCACAACCCTCTGGTTGCCTGAAATGCTTGTGAGTCCACCTTTAACCATAACACCTAAGAGCCAAAGCCCTACTCCTACAAGAAGTGCGCAAATAATTGCGGTTGAACCTGTTTTCTGCATAATGATTCTGATTTGTTAGTTGTTTATGTTCGTTTGACAATAGTCAGGGTAAAATGTTTAAGTCCATTTAAAATTAAAGATTATCCATTCATTCTTATTGAGAATCCGGGAAAGATACCCGTTGTTGCTAACCATATAACTTATAAAATTAGAATTTGATACATCATTTATGAGATTTTTTTTGTAATTTCGCGAAAATAATAAAAAAGTTTCCTCCCTTATCAGAGAAATTCTTCTAAAAGTTTTGAAACTTGATAGGGGAGGAAAGACAAAAATATTCACTCACAACAATGATAGAGAAGATCAACCGTCTCAAAGAGGAGGTGATGGCAGTGATCGCCACAACTCCGGAGGCTGTGGAGGAACTCCGCATAAAATATCTTAGTAAGAAGGGAGCTGTATCGGCTCTTATGGCAGATTTCCGTAATGTTCCGGCTGAGCAGAAGCGTGAAATAGGGCAGCGTATCAATGAACTGAAGTCGTTTGTGACCGATAAAATCAACACTCTGAAAGAGCAGCTTTCTGCCGGAAGCGATGCTGAGGCTTCATCAATCGACCTCACGCGCACTGCCACACTTTTCCCTGTAGGCTCACGCCATCCCCTTTCCATAGTGAAGAACGACATCATCAATATCTTCGCTGATATGGGCTTTACGATTGCTGAGGGTCCGGAGATTGAGGATGACTGGCACGTGTTCTCCTCACTTAACTTCCCCCCAGACCATCCTGCACGTGATATGCAAGACACATTCTTCATTGCACGTAATCCGGTGGATGTGCTTCTGCGCACTCATACCTCTTCCGTGCAGACCCGTGTGATGGAGAAGACGCAGCCGCCAATCCGTATCGTGTGCCCGGGTCGTGTATATCGCAACGAGGCTATCTCTGCACGTGCCCACTGTTTCTTCCATCAGGTTGAGGGTCTGTATATAGATAAGAATGTATCGTTTGCCGATCTGAAGCAGGTGCTTCTAACTTTCGCACAGAAGATGTTCGGTCCGGAGACTAAGATTCGTCTTCGTCCCTCCTTCTTCCCCTTCACCGAGCCGTCGGCTGAGATGGACATAAGCTGCAACATCTGTGGCGGCAAGGGCTGTGCGTTTTGTAAAGGCACAGGCTGGGTAGAGATTTTGGGTTGTGGTATGGTCGATCCTAACGTTTTGAAATCTTGCGGTATAGATCCGGAGGTTTACAGCGGTTATGCATTTGGTATGGGCATTGAGCGTATCACCAATCTCAAATACCGTGTTAAAGACCTTCGTATGTTCAGCGAAAACGATGTGCGCTTCCTTGCTGAATTTGAGAGTGCCCGTTAATTCGTAATATTAAAGCCCTTATATGTGCTTACAAAGACATATAAGGGCTTTTTATAACTTATAATCTCCTTTTATGACCATCAAAGAGAGGTATGCAGCTGTTTTAGGCTGGTTTGCGGAACATATGCCGTCGCCGGAGACAGAGCTGCATTATGATAATCCGTTTCATTTACTGCTGGCAGTGATTCTGTCGGCGCAATGCACCGATAAGCGTGTCAATATAGTCACGCCTCCATTGTTTGAGGCTTATCCTGATCCACAATCACTGGCGCTCGCCACCGAGGAGGAGGTATATCCCTTCATAAAGAGCGTGACGTTTCCGAATAATAAGACACGCCACCTGATACGTGCAGCCAAAGTACTCGTAGAGGAGTTTGGTGGAGAGATGCCCTCAGACATCGACAATCTTATGAAGCTGCCAGGTGTGGGAAGAAAAACAGCCAACGTTATGTTGTCTGTGGTATGGGATAAGGCTGCTATGGCGGTTGACACTCACGTGTTCCGTGTGAGCAACCGTATAGGGCTTACCAATAACTCAAAGACACCGTTAGCTACTGAGAAAACTCTGATTAAGTATATCCCTCCTGAGATTGTTCCGAAGGCACATCATTGGCTCATACTTCACGGCCGCTACGTCTGCAAGGCACGTAAACCCGAATGCCTTGAATGTGGCATCCGCCAATGGTGTAAAATGTATAACAAAAAATAAAAAGCTGTCCCTGGAACAGCTTTTTATTTTTAGATTCGAGTTTGTTTTTAGATTTGAGAGTAGAGATAACGCTTGATGCTGCGTTTGGGGGTCTTTTCAAATTCTGCTTCCATTATCTTGTAGCGGTTGAGGCGGTTGTAGGATTCCAACTTGCCGTTGACGTTCTTAAGATTGTTGTCCATAATCTTCTGAAGCTCCTCCCGGCTGATGCCTGCTTTCTCGGCGGCGTCGAAGTCGGGGTGTATGAGTGCCACAAGTTTGCCGTGGTCGTCAATCACGAGCGATTCGTTGACATAGGGCATATTGTTGATATACTGTTCAATCTCTTCAGGATAGATATTCTGTCCCGACGGGCCGAGAATCATTGTCTTTGAGCGTCCGTTGATGGAGATGAGTCCGTCGGCATCAATTGTGCCCATATCTCCGGTATTCATCCAGCCGTCGTGGTCGGGCATAACGTCTTCTGTAGCCTCCTCATTCTTGAAATAACCCTTCATAACGTTGTCTCCTTTTACCCAGATGTTGCCAGGGATGGTGTGGGGATCGGGTGAGTCAATTCTTACCTGCATACGGTCTACAATCTCTCCTACAGTGTGTGGCTTCGACATCTGAGGCGGGGCATAGGTGAGCAGAGGACCACATTCCGTCATACCGTAGCCAACGGTGATGGGGAATTTTATCTTATAGAGGAAACTCTCTACCTCAGCATTGAGCGGGGCACCACCAATTATGATCTCCTGTACTTGACCACCGAATACATTGATAAGTTCCGTACGAATCTTGGCGTAGATACGAGTGTTGACGAAAGGCACTTTAAGTAGGAACTTCATCATTGGGGTCTCTATCTTTGGGAAGACGTTTGAGCGTATAATCTTTTCAAGCACCAATGGCACCGTGATTATAAGCTTCGGACGCACCTGTGCAAAAGCCGAAAGAAGTACACGCGGCGACGGAGCTTTTGTGATGAAATAGCAATGGCAACCCTTCACAAAGGGGTGAAGCATCTCGATAACCATACCGTAGAGATGACCTAAGGGAAGCATATTCACCATTCCGTCGCCCGGATGGAGGAATGTGAGGTGGTCAATACAATAGCGGATGTTGCTCCAGAGAGAGCGGTAGGGGAGCATAACGCCTTTTGAAGCCCCTGTAGAGCCTGACGTATAGTTAATCACACATATCTCCTCCGGAGTGTCGTGATAATAGTTCACGTCAGCGGGAGTGAACGATTGCGGGAATTTCTTGCCGAATTCCTCGTTCAACTCATTGTGTATGGTGGTGAGTTTCTTGGAACGGGAGAGAGGCATACCTTTCTCGGAAAGGAAGAAAGCTCCGACAAGATTGGGAAGCTCATCGGCATTCAGTTTCTTCCATATAGAAGCATCCACAAACAGGAGCTTTGCTTCGCTGTGATTGACAAGAGTATGGATATTTGCCGGTTTGAATTCGTGCAGGATAGGCACCGCGACGGTACCGGAAGTGAGGCAAGCGATAAACACTACAGCCCAAACGGCTGAGTTCTTTCCGCAAATAGCCACCTTGTCGCCAGGTTTCACCCCGGCAGCCTCAAAGAGAATGTGGAGTTTTTCTACCTCTTCTGCCACTTCAGAGAATTTAAAACTAATGCCTCCTAAGTCTGACAGGGCCATCAGTTCCCAATTCTTCTTAATAGCGTCTTCTATAATATGATTAAGGGAACGCTCGTCCCAGGGCTGAATATTATTAACTTTTGAATTGTCTGCCATAGTATAATGCTGATATAAGTTTATAGTTTATTGAATCGTTATTCAATTATTATAACAACATTATGGGCATTTTGTTAACAAAGCTAAAACTGAAATGCCATTCGGGACAGCATAAAAGCGGCGCAGCCAAGAGCAAAATTTGGCTGCGCCGCTTAATAATTCATCAATAGAAAGATTGCAATTTATTATAAAAAGCGTGTAGGGATCAATAGGGTCAATAGAAGGAATTTTGGATGCTTTCCAAGGGAATCTTTCCCTCCATATATATAACCTCGGTGGAGAAAGGACCATTCTGGGTGATGACCATCAGATTTGTGATTTTCTTTCCATCCTTAGTCAAAGTGACAAGCACATCATAACGGTAATTAGTACTTTTCTTTGTGGTAAGGGTCTCCATATGGTGCTCTTTCTTGATCTGGCGGATTATTTTCCAAAGTTCATCCTGATGTCCATTGGAGGATGTGGTTACATTCTCGATGAAAGAGAGGTCTTTGCACTGAATAGGGAGGTTATACTCCTGGGAGGAGTTGGAGAGATAGTTGTCGCCCATCATACGCAGCATAGTAGGTGAAATATAGCTGTAATCGAAATGGGGTTCAGTGGAGAGTTCTTCAAAATATCTGGTTGGCGACGCAGCTAAAGCTGTGGTTGCCCAAATATTAATGATGAGCAGGATGAGCAGTCGGAGATGGATTTTCATATTATGTTGGTTTGTTGATAGGTGATTATTCATTTATTAGATTTGATTGACGAGGAGACTTATATGGATCTGAGTGGTGCCGTGGAAGCCTCAAGAAATTCCTGTGAGACAGCTGCAGCAGTTTTATTTGCCTCATACATCGTTGCATTCACCACATTAAGCGACTCAACCACCTTGTCGAAGGTCTGTCCTATGGCAGCGAAGGGGGAAGTGATCAGGTCCTCTACCTCCGACTTTGCTGCCAATAGAGTTGGCATTATCCCTTGGATATGGGGTAATGTTTCCGGCATATCTATTGACCCTGATATAGCAGGTATAGTGGTTTCCGGCATCGGATGTGGCAGATTAATAGTGGTGGAGCCTCCCAAAGTCTTGGCTCTGTTTTTTTCATTCGAGACTTTGGGACTTCTTTTCCGGTTGGTATTGGCAACGCCTGATACGGAAGCAAGTGTAGGGGGTACTATAGCTGAGGCGACAGAGCCGGATGAGGTCGGTTCATCGGAATGGGCAGCAGCCATGAGTTCGGAAGGAGTACCCACAGCCACCTCGGCAGTTTCGGCAATCCCGGAGCCAGTCTCATTAGATGGTTGTGCAGCCGAAGCGATATTGGTTCTGCTTTCCGGTTTTAAAGTCGGAAGGGTAGAGGTGTGGTTCATAAAATGTAACCCTGCCGTGAGAAGCATAGCCACACACGCGGCTGCGCTTCCTGCCTTAACCCATATCCATTTCCTGCGGCTACGTGAGGCAAGTTGTGAGATGTGGCTATCAAGACGGCTTTCAAGATCAGCCGGAACTTTTGCCTCAAGCGACATCAGGACTGTTTGAGCATAGTTCTCGATAGCTGAGATTGAGCGTAAGTCATCGGCAATTTGCCTGTCGTTGATTGGCAAATCTCCGCTGGCGTATGCTTTCGAAGCGTCAAGCAGCATTTCCAATTGCGCAGGTGGTATCGACCCCTCGAAATAGGAATCGATAAGCTGACGCAACTGATTGTCTGAATATTTTATACTTTCTTTTGTCATTAATAATAGTCCCTTTTTAATCCATCAAATTTATTCATACCCGTAATTAAATTCCTTATAGGAACTTAATCGTGTAATCCATCCTTTAAGAAATTAGCAAAAAGTTGCTTTAATTTCTTGCGTCCCCTTGAGAGCAAGACTCTCACATTGTCGTCGGAAAGTCCCGTGACCTCGCGGATCTCATTATTAGAGAGTCCGCTGACGGCACTCAACACCACCACTTTCCTCTGGTTCTCCGGCAATGTATGTAGCATTGCCGAGACTGCCCGGAGATTCTCGCGATTTTCAATCGTTTCGACCGGATTGGGGGTGAGGTCAGTCAAATCGGGAGGCGGTTCCGAGAAACGGTCGTGTAGACGTCGTCGCCTGGAAATGGTATTGACTGCGAGATTCCTTACCGTAGTTAAAGCATAAGCTTCAATATTGTCGATCTTTTCAATCTTAGAACGATGTTCCCAAAGCTTGGTCATGGTCTCCTGCATACAATCTGCCGCGTCGCTCTCATCTCCAAGGATTGAGAGTGCGTAGGCAAAAAGGCGCTTATGAAGCGGCATTATGCGGATTCTGAACTGAGCTTCGTTCACGTTTAGTTGTTCTTTTTATATAACGACACATAATGTATGAAAATGTTACACTTTCTTCATTTTTCTTTTAAAATTTTCTTATTTAAAACTGTAGGAGGGGTCTTTAAAGCATAACTATCCTATTTTTCAGTGATGCGAAAAAACATTTACTAATGAAAAGATAGTAATGGTAGACTGAAGATAAAGAAAACATCATTTGTAATTAAATGTTAAAATTTGTAAATTAATATTAGGTTGCGCTGAACTATCTACTTGTTCATAATGTTATAATACCGGAACAAGAAACAAAAACAGTACTCGATTAGATGATTCCGCTTCCAAATGCTTTAAGTTTTTAGAAGTTGTTTTTTCTGAAAGACATTTGTCATTTTGATTATTTTTCCGAAGTATAAATTTTATAAAAATAGATTATATTATGAACACAGCACCTCTTAGTGGTATCAAAGTGGTAGACTTCACAGAAGTCCAGTCAGGTCCTTCATGTACTCAGATGCTCGCATGGCTCGGAGCAGATGTGATCAAAATCGAGCGTCCCGGTGTAGGCGACGCAACTCGTAAGGAACTTCAGTTTAATCCTGATCTTCCATCCTACTATTTCCTTCAGCTCAACTCTGACAAGAAGTCTCTTGCACTTGATGCAAAGACCCCTGACGGCAAGGAAATCCTTACAAAGCTCATCAAGGAGTGTGATATATTCGTTGAGAACCTCCATCCGGGAGCAATGGATAAGTTAGGTTTCTCTTGGGAAGCTGTACACGCCCTCAACCCGAAGTGTATCTACGGTACTATCAAGGGTTTCCCGGTATCTTCCAAATATAAAGATCTTAAGGCTTATGAGCCTATCGCACAGGTGACAGCAGCAGCCGCTTCAACCACAGGCTGGTTTGACGGTGAATATAATATCCCGACACAGAGTGGCGCAGCACTTGGTGACTCCAACACAGGTATGCACCTTCTCATCGGTCTTCTCGCAGCTCTTCAGCAGCGTAACAATACAGGCGAAGGTTGCTACGTATATCAGTCAATGCACAATGCGTGCTTGAACCTCTGCCGTATCAAGACTCGTGACCAGCTCACACTTGACAAGATCGGTTATCTTACCCAGTTCCCGCAGTATCCTAACGGTAAGTTCGGTGATTGCGTTCCACGTGCCGGAAACATCGAGGGTGGCGGTGTGCTTGGTTGGACTTACAAGTGCAAGCCTGCAGGTGATATGGATTCAGCTGTTGATGCCAACAACTATGTATATGTAATCCTTCAGCGTGGTGAAAAGGACTTCGAGCTCTTCTGCAAGGCTACAGGTTTTGAGGATTGGCTTACTAATCCTGACTTCAACACTGCTGACGCACGTGATCGTCACAAACAGGAGATCTACAAGCGTGTAGGGGAGTGGACTGCCGACAAGACCAAATTTGAGGTTACAGAGATACTTGGCAAGTATGGTGTGCCTGTTGGTCCGGTGCTCTCTACAAAGGAGATTATGACCGATGAGAGCCTCTATGACGGCAATACCCTTGTGAGAATCAATCAGGGTGGTGAAATTGGTGAGTTCGTCACTGTAGGATGTCCTTTCACAATGTCTAACTTCCAGCCAACCTACGGTCCGTGTCCTTCACTTGGTGGCAATACCGATGAGATCCTTAAGAGTCTCGGTTACACCGACGAGCAGATGGCTGAGTTTGCAAAGAACGGTACTACAAAACCCCTGCCTGACGGTAAGATGTAATAACTCTATAGCTTTTGAATAGGATTCCCCTTCCGAGTTTTCGGAAGGGGTTTTACAAAAAAGCTAAACAGTTCACCTTAAACAAAATTACAAACTAAGTTATTAAGAAAAACACGATTATGAATACAGATAATTCAGCAGCCGCAGCCAAAGAAGCTCCGAAATTTCCGGAGCAGGTGACCGGTATGTATATACTTGCCGAATCATTGCGCCGTCTGGGCCTTATGAATGTCTACGGTCTTGTCGGAATCCCTGTGACAGAGGCAGCCTACGCCATGCAGAAGGTAGGTATGAACTTCTACGGTTTCCGTTTTGAGCAGCAGGCAGGTATGGCGGCAGCCACTTACGGATACCTCACGAAGAAACCGGGTGTATTGCTTACCGTTTCTTCTCTCGGCTTCCTTAACGGCCTCACAGCCACTACCAACGCTACGGTAAACTGCTACCCGATGATTCAGATTTCCGGAGCAAGCGATCCTACAATGGTAGATATGAACGTTGGTACTTATGAGCAGCTTGATCAGCTTAACACAGCTCGTCCTCTCGTTAAGGCTGCTTTCCGTTGCTCTTATGCCAAGGATATACCTTCAGCTGTGGCACGTGCCTATAGGGCTGCCGTAAGCGGACGTCCCGGTGGCGTATATATCGATATGACTACTCCCGCTCTCGGTGAGGTTATGGATGGCGCTGAGGCTGAGAAGCTTTTCTATACTCCGGTTGACCTTGCTTCTCCCGTCGCTCCTAATCAGGAGAGTGTAGACCGTGCAGTTGAGCTTCTCCTCTCTGCAAAGCGTCCTGCAATCCTTTTGGGTAAGGGTGCCGCTTATGCTCAGGTTGACGACAAGATCAAGACTTTGATCGAGACTTATAAGATTCCTTATCTTGCAATGTCAATGGCTAAGGGTCTTATGCCCGACAATGGTGAATACAGCGCTCTCAGCTGCCGTTCAGATATTATGGAGAAGGCTGATGTGGTTATGGTGATTGGTGCCCGTATCAACTGGATGCTTTCATTTGGTAAAGGCAAGTGGAATCCGGAAGGCAAATTCATCCAGCTTGATGTTGAGCCTCAGGAAATCGACCGCAACGTTCCTATCGCAGCTCCTGTAGTTGGCGATATGGGTGAGAGCCTTGATATGATTCTTGCTGCTATGAAGGGTAAGACTATGCAGGCAGATCCCCAATGGCTTGCTTCTCTTCAGGCAGAAACTAAGGCTAAGAATGCGAAGTTTGCTGAGCGTCTTGAGAAGGCAAAGGCTGACAAGCCTATGACTCACTGGAGCGCGTTGGCAGCGATTAAGCCTATCTTGGCAGAGAATCCTGATGTTATCCTCGTGAATGAGGGTGCAAATACACTTGATGATACCCGTGACACTATTGATATGGTTACACCGCGTCATCGTATCGACTGCGCTTCATGGTCAATCATGGGTATGGGTATGGGTTCGTGTGTAGGCGCTGCCACTTCCGCTCCCGAAGGTAAGAGCGTAGTTGCTATAGAAGGTGACTCCGCATTCGGCTTCTCCGGTATGGACTTTGCCACCATTTGCAGATTCAAACTCCCTGTGACTGTGGTTATCTTCAACAATGGCGGTATCTACAACGGTATCGGTGTTAACCCCTCAGGCGGTGATGCTCCTGCACCTACCACTCTTGACATCAATGCCAAGTATAAC
>CAMWIF010000050.1 GCA_947174225.1 uncultured Porphyromonadaceae bacterium
GCCGATATGGAGATGAATCTCCGCACACCGGAAATGGGTGGATTCCAACTTCTTGACCTACAGGACTATCCGGGACAAGGCACAGCTCTGGTAGGAATCCTTGATCCCTTTATGGATTCCAAAGGGCTTATCACACCCGAAAAATGGCGCGAAAGCTGCAACGATCTTACCATTCTTGCCGAATTGCCCCGATTTACCTTTACCGGTGGCGAGATACTTAAATTCAATATTCTCACCGCTAATTACTCTGACCGAGACATTGCTGGCGACGCAATAAGCTGGCAACTCCCCTTCACTGCCGGCAGTATGACTGCCCTACCCGGTAAAGGCGTGAAGGAACAGGAGACCGTAGAGGTAACGTTGCCAGATGTGAAGGAGCCTCAGAAAATGCAGCTCAGTCTCTCCATAGCCGATGCAACATCGGCAGCAAGCAGCGTCACCAACAGTTATGACATATGGGTATATCCGGAAGAGATGAAACCGGTGAAAGGTGTGACCATAACATCTGACTACAACGAAGCACTCCGTCTGCTCGAACACGGCGAAAAAGTAATTCTCACTCCCGACTCTGCAACGGTAGCTTCCACATCTCTCCCTCCACTTTTCCAGACAGATTATTGGAACTACCGGATGTTCCTCTCTATCTGCCAAAGCGTAGGGCGCATACCTTCTCCGGGCACACTTGGACTGCTAATTGATGATACCCATCCAGCTTTCGAGTATTTTCCCACTGACAACCATACCGACTGGCAATGGTTTGACATCGTATCTAATTCACGTCCGTTGATAATTGACCGACTTCCTGCCACTGTCGATCCCATTATAGAACCAATCGACAACGTTGACCGTAACTATCGCCTGGCTCTTATGCTCGAATGTAATGTGGGCAAAGGAAAATTACTGATTGTAATGGTTGATCTTGACAAGGCTGCCCCCACACCGGAAGGACGTTGGTTTCGCTATTCACTTGAGAAATATGTGGCGTCAAAACACTTCAAGCCCTCGTTGAGCCTCACACCGCGTCAGCTGTCTGACCTCCTCACTATCCCCTCCCTCAATCGCACTCTCAAAGAGCTGCGCAACATCTCCTATGATTAATCCTCCTTCTCTTCTCCTTATCCCCTCCTCTTATTAAACTCTAAACCTTCAACCATAAACTCTAAACCCATAAACTTTAAACTCTAAACCATAAACCGTCCAAATAATTTGTAACTGAGACTTAATTTAGTTAAATTTGCAAATGATTAAAAAAAGAGAGCTTTTCAGTCTATCCAAAGAGATATAAAGAATCTGTCCAAACGGTATAGTCTCACATTTTTAGAGGACTTTCTTATGCAAAGAGATTCTTTCTCTCAGGATATTCCGGACAGTGATAAATTTTGACTCAAAGATTTAGTAATTATGACCATTAACCAAACCCAAGACGAAATAATCGAAGAATTCGAAGGTCTCACCGATTGGATGGACCGTTACGCCTACATAATAGACCTCGGCAACACTCTGCCTGAGTTCCCGGAAGCAGACAAGACCCCTCAGAATCTTATTGAGGGCTGCCAGAGCCGTGTGTGGATCACCGCCAACAAAGAGCAGGGCGGCGCCATCCATTTTCAGGCAGATTCCGACGCCCTCATCGTCAAGGGAATTGTGGCATTGCTTATGCGTGTGCTCAACAACCATACACCTGAAGAGATTTTGAATGCTGACCTCTACTTCATAGACAAAATCGGATTAAAAGAACACCTTTCTCCCACACGCTCCAACGGTCTCGTAGCAATGGTGAAGCAGATACACAACTATGCCAAAGCCTTCCGACTTCTCGAATCCAACTAATAAGTATCGACAGCCCTTCTTCGGTACGGATACAGATAAATGCAGCCTGAATCCTAAGTATGGATAGGTGATCTCCGAATCGCCCCCAAGAGTAATACATACGGGAGCAATAAAAGAATATTTTTAACCCAAACATCATAGAAACCATGTTTAAAAATCAACCCGCCGGCCTCTATGTCCTCGCGCTTGCCAATACAGGTGAACGTTTCGGATATTACACCATGTTGGCCATCTTCCTGCTTTTCTTGCAGGCGAAGTTCGGATTCGACTCTACTGTCTCCGGACAAATCTACGCTGTGTTCCTTGCCCTTGTCTACTTCATGCCCCTAATCGGTGGTTGGGTAGCCGACAAATGGAGCTTCTCGAAATGTGTAGTTAGTGGTATCTGCATTATGTTTGTCGGTTATGCCATCATGGCTACCCCGACTGAGATTCGCTCTACTTCATCTCTCGTGATTCTCTGTGTGTCATTGCTCCTTATTGCCATCGGTACGGGTCTTTTCAAAGGCAACCTCCAGGTAATGGTAGGCGACCTCTACAATGATCCGAAATACAGCAGTCAACGTGATGCCGCTTTCTCCCTTTTCTATATGGCTATCAATGTTGGATCAATGTTTGCGCCTATGGCTGCCACTGCTATGTGTAACCTCGCAATGAATGCGAAGGGCTTGGTCTATAACGCCGATCTCCCGGCACTATGCAACAAGTTCCTCGACGGTGATATTCAAGGCAACGAAGTAGTAGCCAAAGCTGCTGAAAGCGGTATGAATGTCGGTAGCGACGTGGCTGCTTGGGCAACCGAGTATATCTCTACCCTTTCCACAGGCTATAGCTACGCTTTCGCAATTGCGTGCGGCTCACTGATTGTCAGCTTCCTTATCTACTTCCTTGGCCGTAAGACCTACGCTCACATCCTCACCAACAAGAAAGACGATGCAAAGACCGCCCAGGCATCCGCAGGTCCGGAACTTACTCCGGCTCAGACCAAGGCGCGTGTCGTGGCTCTTCTCCTTGTCTTCGCAGTGGTGATCTTCTTCTGGATGGTATTCCACCAGAACGGCGCAACCCTCACAGAATTTGCAAAGAGCTGCACATCACCTGAAGCCGGCGGTTGGACACGTATCGGATTCAACGTATGGGCACTCCTTTCAATCGCAGTAGGTGTATACGCCCTCTTCAATCTTTTCCAGACAAAATCTACTCAGGGCAGAGTCATCAGCGGTGCATTGCTCGTTATGGTGGCTTGGGCGCTATGGTATTTCTACAGCAATACTCCCAACCCCCTCTCCGGCATCCAGCCTCAGCAGTATCAGCAGTTCAACCCCTTCTATGTGGTTGCCCTCACACCGGTTTCACTCGCTATCTTCGGCGCACTTGCCAAGCGTAAGAAAGAACCTTCTGCTCCTCGCAAGATTGGTTATGGTATGATTCTCGCAGGTGTGGCATATGCAGTGATGATGCTCGGCTCACTATCAATCGTAGGCACAAGCGCATCTGTATCTCCTAACTGGCTTATCTCAACATATCTTCTTCTCACATTCGCAGAGCTGCTTCTCTCTCCGATGGGTATCTCATTCGTATCAAAGGTAGCTCCTCCGAAGCTGAAAGGCTCTATGATGGGTGGCTGGTTTGCTGCCACCGCAGTCGGCAACTACCTCGTGTCAATCCCGATGATTCTATGGGGTAAGATTCCACTTTACCTTCTCTGGATTATTCTCATCGCCATCTGTCTTGTGGCTGCCGCCTTCATCTTTATGATGATGAAACGTCTTGAGGCTGCCACAGCCGACGCTCCGGAAAGCGCAGCTGCCGAGGTAGCCGGAGGCGAAGCCACAGCAGCAGAAGTAGAAGTATAAATTCAAATTTAAAGTAATAAAAACGGGGCGTGTTTCGAAACACGCCCCGTTTTGTCATATCAGTATTGTATATTAGTGTGTATAAAGGAACCGCTTGATACTGCGTTTCGGTGTCTTCTCAAATTCGTTAGGCATCAGCACTATCTTCGACAGCTGCTCATAGGGCGCAACAATCTTGTTAAGTTCCTTGCGCACATTCTCCATGGTGCTATCCATATCGTTGAATGTAATGCCAAACTTATCTGTAGCGTCAAAATCGGGATAAACCAGACCTACAAGTTTACCATCACGCTCCACCACAAGACTTTCAGCGACGAAAGGCATATTGTTGAGCTTGGCTTCAATCTCCTCCGGATAAATATTCTGACCCGAGGCGGAGAGAATCATAGTCTTGGAGCGTCCACGAAGGAAAAGGGTGCCGTCGCTTGTGCGAGTACCCATATCTCCCGTATGTAGCCAGCCATCCTTGTCGAGAACCGCCTCCGTTGCTTCCGGATTGTTGTAATAGCCCTTCATCACATTGGTGCCTCTCACGCATATCTCGCCCGGAATATTCTCAGGATCTTCAGACTCGATCTTACTCTCCATTATCGGGAGCGTTTTGCCGGAAGAACCGACAATAAACTTACGCCACGGTGTATATGAAATCAAGGGGCCACATTCCGTCATACCGTAACCCACTGTAAAGGGAAACTTTATCTTATGCAGGAATTCCTCAACCTCGTGGTTAAGGGGCGCACCACCTACAATCACCTCCTCAAACTCACCACCAAAGGCATCTATCAGCTTCTTGCGAATCTTTGAATATATGAGCGAATCGAGAAATGGCACTGCCAACGTCCAGCGCATAGTGCCCTTAGAAATCATCGGAAGTATCTGGTTCTTATAAATCTTCTCAAGAATAAGTGGCACAGTGATCACCAGATTCGGACGCACTTCGGCAAGAGCCTTCAGAAGTATTCGCGGAGAAGGTGTCTTTCCAAGAATGGTGATATGCGAACCCACTGCCAAAGGAGTCAGCATATCAAAAGCACACCCATAGGCGTGGGCAAGCGGAAGGAAAGCAAGAGCCCTTGAAGAACGGAAATGCAACTCAGACTTCATACCGAAGCAGACGTTGCCTGCAAGATTCTCACCCGTGAGCATAACGCCCTTAGAGAATCCTGTTGTGCCTGAGGTATAGTTGATTTCTATTACTTCCGAGTTG
Organism: uncultured Porphyromonadaceae bacterium; assembly: GCA_947174225.1. GTDB lineage: Bacteria > Bacteroidota > Bacteroidia > Bacteroidales > Muribaculaceae > Lepagella. The sequence continues at coordinate 4,894 of CAMWIF010000050.1, forward strand.
TCACGGTCGGCATACTTGACATCATGAGGAGTAATACCCTCCGGATACTTACGATTGAAACGACGGTTGAGCAGACGGATATGACGCTGAAGTTCCGACTCCGGAGCCTCGTGGAGCACTACCTTTCTCTCTAAGCTCAAAACTCCCATCACATTCAGCAATGAGTCAGGTTCCATATGCTCCCATATATGATCTGATATGAAAAGCATACGTGCTCCGGAATGGTTGACGATATGGGTTATATCCTTAGGATTAAATTCTGATAAGATAGGCACGATAATAGCTCCATAAGTCACCGTAGCCATATATACCTTTACCCAGGCTGCTGAATCCTTACCGCAGAGAGCTACCTTATCCCCCGGTTTCAGCCCTATCGACTCATAGAGCAGATGAGCACGCGCCATAGACGTAGCAAGGTCAGAATAATTGGAAGTATTATTCTTACCATACTCGCTAAGAGCCGAAAGATCCCAGTTCTCAATAAAACTATTCTCGTAAATCTTTATAAAATTCTTTATTTTCATAGATATAACATTTTCATACAACGCCAAAATACGGCTCAAAGACAAGCAATGTTATCGCCTCAATAAAAATGTACGGAGGTTTATCATATCACTTTATTATCTGAAACAATTTTACATTCCTTAATGTTGTAAGAAAATAATATTTTGTGATTTCGATTTTTTATCGTAGATTTGCAGATATTTTGTTAGAAAGTGTTAAAACTAATCATTTGTTTGTTTTTAACGCCATGCAAAAGCATGTAAAGAACATAGCAATTGCCAAGGGCATTGTCTTTGCCTTATCTGCCCTTTTGACTGTGCTCTCCACCTCCTGCCGGGTCCATGTGGGCGGGGAGGATGCACGTTTTGTGCCGGCAAACGACACTGAAGAGTTTCATGCCGACAATGACATTGCCATGACCATACGAAGCCTTGCTGACGCAATCAAGGTAGGGGAACCTCTCGACTCATCTCTTTATAATTTTGAGGGAGTGCTCACCGACGGACAAGGCACACCCCTCTACACTGACGTACAAGGTGCGCCGGGTCTATGGCAGATCAATGTGCTCGACAATAAAAACGTAAGGATAAGAAACCTCTACCTTGGCGACCTCCTACCCGGAGATCTTCAAAGTTATCTTGTGCAAAGCCTCCGGCTAAACGATTCACAACCTTTTATGCTGATAGACAAGGAGAGAAGCAACGAAGAAGACAACGAAATCATAGTTTATGACTTCGGAGGGGGCTATTTATGTTTTGAAATAAAATCCGCTATCGCTCCAAATGGACTGGAGGGACCGCTCCTAAGCATAGTAATGACTGCCGACCGTCCCGATGGCGTATAATCACCTAAACCCCAAACTATAAACCCTAAACCATCTTCGGTCTGAATACAAACCATCGTGTGGGTTCAAAACGCGGAAGAGCCATAAGCTGCACATCCGCCTGACGGTCAGACAGAGTCTCTTCAGCATTTCCAACCCTCTTTCCTGCCTCTTCCAACGCACCCCTCACAGCTGCCAAAGCTTTCTGGGGAGTATTATTGTCTTGAGAAAGATGGCATAGGAATATGTATTCCAATTTAGGGCTGATGATTTCCTTAAGGAAAGCTGCCGTATGCACATTATCCATATGACCTATCTCTGTCTGTATGCGTGCTTTCAGGTACTCCGGATAACGTCCCATCTTCAGCATGGTGAGATCATAATTGGCTTCTATAACAAGATAATTAGCCCGGCTCATATAATAGCGTGCGCGTTCAGTCACTGCACCCAAGTCAGTGGCCAACACAAAATGACGATTGTCAAATTCAATAGAGAAACCCATATTGTCAGTGCCGTCGTGAGGCACTTCAAAGGCTGTGATCGAGAGGTCGCCGAGAGTAAAAGGGATTTCCTTGAAAATAGGATGGTGATAATCCTTTATACGTTTCGATATACTATGTCGGCGCAGTATGCCATTGAGCACACGATTAGTGCAGTAAAGTCGCAGATGCTTATGCGCACGCAGAAGTGCGTAGACAAAACGCACATGATCCGAATGGTCGTGAGTGAGCAGCACACCCATCACCTTACTCATCTCTATACCACTTGCCTTAAGAGTAGACTCTATCACATCCGCCTTTATACCGACATCAATGATGATCCCCCCTTTTGACGTACCGACATAACAACTATTACCGCTCGAACCCGAGCCAATAGACATGTAGCGTAGTAGTTTGTCGGCAGACACATTGCTTTTAGGCTGAGGAATCTCTACCGATGCATATATATTACGACGCACGGGAGGCTCAATTGGCTTAGTCCCTACCCCATCTTCCCATTCCTCAAACGGAAGGGCTGCTTGTCCTTCAAATGAAATCTTACGTCGCACTTTATTATCCTTATTAATTCTTGGTTGTATAATGTCAATTAATTCTTGGTTGCATAATGTCCCTACAATATTCTCCGGCCCGTGCTGTCATTTCCCGGCGTAAAGCAGGAAGATTGCAGGACGTTTGTCATAATCATACTTCACATTTTTCCACTTTGAAGCCGGAAGTGTCTTTATCGACTCCTTCTCAGGGTCAGTGATGTCGCAAGCCACACATAGCAGAGTATCACCCTTCAATGTACGCGCCAGACTTTCCACCATACGGTTATTGCGATATGGGGTTTCAATGAATATCTGGGTCATAGAAGTTTTTCTGGAAAGAGTCTCCAATTCCCTCACTTTATGCTCCCGCTCCTTCGGCTCAATGGGAAGATAGCCATTGAAAGAGAAGCCTTGACCGTTGAATCCGGATGCCATAAGCGCCATAAGTATACTTGAAGGACCAACCAAAGGAATCACTTTCAGACCTTCACGCTGGGCAATACTCACAGGCAATGCACCGGGATCAGCCACCGCCGGACAACCTGCCTCGCTCATCACACCCATAGGTTCACCACGACGCAACGGCTCAAGATAGCCGCTGACTGCCATAGGATCAGTGTGGCGGTTAAGCTCATAAAAAGTAACAGCCCCGATGTCGAATCCGGGATCACAACGTTTCAGAAAGCGTCGCGCTGTCCTTACATTCTCAACTATGATATGGCGCAACCCCTTTAGTATCGAAAGGTTCCCCTCCGGAAGAACGTCGATAAAGGGGGCATCACTGATATTGACAGGAACAAGATAAAGAGCCGTGGTGAGTTTCATACATACAAAATTAATAAAAAATTACTATATTTGCAAAAAAAGATAGTTATGACACTTCCTACCGGGTTTACTGAAATGCTCCATTCCCTTCTAAAGGAGGAGGCACCGCTGCTTATTGAAGCCTTACAACAACCACCCGTCACTTCTGTCAGGTTGAACTCGCGTAAACCGGGAGCAACCTTCTCCGATGGTATACCGGTAAAATGGTGTGCCAATGGTTTTTATCTCCCCAAACGTCCGGTATTTACCCTTGATCCTTTGCTCCATGCCGGAGCTTATTATGTGCAAGATGCCTCGTCTATGATACATCGTGAAGTCATAAGTCGCTTGGTGTCTCATCCAATCACTCTCCTCGACCTCTGTGCTGCTCCCGGAGGGAAAACCACTGCTATGATTGATGGCTTACCCGATGGTTCCCGTGTTGTGGCTAATGAATATATGCCGAAGCGTGCCGCTATTCTAAAAGAGAACCTTACCAAATGGGGCTATCCTCTCGCAACGGTCACCAACCGCGATTCCTCATTCTTTGCCCGCAGCGGCGATAAGTTTGACATCGTTGCAGTTGATGCGCCCTGCTCAGGAGAGGGAATGATGCGTAAGGATGAGGATGCCGTGGCACAATGGAGTCCACAGCTCATAGAACAGTGTGCCACCCTTCAAAAAGAGATCGTCACCAACGCGGAAAAGACTCTCAAGCCAGGCGGCTACCTGATTTATTCTACCTGTACGTTTAATCGTACTGAGAATGAGGAAGTAGCCGAGTATATACATAAGTCGCTTGGACTTATACCGGTCGATATGGATTTTCCGGGAGAATGGGGTATTCCTCGCGGAATAGACACCGATTTACCTGTCTACCGCTTTATGCCTCACCGCACTGAGGGGGAAGGTCTGTTCCTTGCTGTATTTAGAAAGCCGGCAGAAGAAACTCCTACTGACACCAACTTACCGGACTCTCCACAAGCTTTTCCTGCAAAGTCTGACCATAAAAAAGACTTCGCAAAAAAAGGCGCAAATTTAGCTTTAAAGTCTCCAAATGTGAAGAACGCGCGAAGAAAAGGGGATTCTAAACCTAATGATGCCGACCTCCCCGAAATAGAAGAGATTTTATCTGTTGATTTCGACCGTTCCAAATATCCGGAAGCCGATATAGACCTTTCCACCGCCCTGTCATATCTACGGAGAGAGGCAATAAGGCTTTCCCCTGACATTCCGAAAGGACCGGTAGTCATAACATATAAAGGATTGCCACTCGGCATGGCAAAAAACATAGGCACTCGTGCCAACAACCTCTATCCGAAAAGTTGGAGAATACTTATGAGGTAAAGGGTTGAACAGATTTTTGATATAAGATGAAGAAAGTTAGTTACCCCGTCACAGGAATGATGTGTGCCGTCTGCGCGGGCACTGTGGAAAAAACCGTCGCAGGATGCGTGGGGGTCAAAGATGCGTCGGTCAACTTTGCCGCTGCGGAGGTGACCTTCTCATATGATCCCGCTGTCACTTCTCCTGAAACTGTGGCACACGCTGTCAGCGAAGCGGGTTACGACATGATCATCGTGTCAAGCGCAGCTGAAGCAGTTGAAGAGAAGGAGAAAGCCGAACATCAGCAGTATGTGAGGATGAAGCGTAATCTCATAATCGCTTGGGTGCTCACCATACCACTCGCAGTGATTTCCATGCTTCATGTCCATTTCCCCGGTTCCGATTGGATAATGGCTCTACTCGCACTCGGTGTGATGGCGATAAGCGGTCGCCGTTTCTATGTGTCAGGCTTGAAACACCTCTTCTCCGGTCGTCCCGATATGGATTCGCTTGTGGCAGTGTCTACCTTGGTCAGCTTCCTCTTTTCCCTATTTAATACTATCTCATCGAAGACACTCACTGACCTTGGCATACCGGCTGACCTTTACTATGAAGCGGCTGCTATGATCATAGCCTTTGTCTCAACAGGTAAGTTTATGGAACTGAGAGCACGTCGCAACACAGGCACCGCCATACGTGCCCTTATGGGTCTTCAGCCCTCCGAGGCATTGCTCGTTATGCCCGACGGAGCGGTAAAGAACGTGAAGATTGACGAAATCAGGCGCGACGATATCATATCCGTGCGACCCGGGGAACGTATTCCTGTAGACGGCGTGGTGACAGCAGGACATTCAGTGGTGGATGAAAGTATGCTCACCGGTGAGCCGGAAGGCGTGGAGAAAACCGAAGGTTCCAAAGTAACCGCAGGGACACTTAACACAAACGGCACTCTAACGGTAAGCGCCACACAGGTAGGAGCCGGAACCGAACTCTCACGTATAATTGAATGTGTCAGGGAGGCGCAAGGCTCAAAAGCACCTGTGCAACGACTTGTGGATAAGATAAGCTCTGTATTCGTGCCTACAGTCATTGCACTTTCCATACTCACATTTGTCGTGTGGATATGCTTCGGTGTTGATAAACTGCCTATGGCTATACTCGCGGCTGTATCAGTGCTCGTCATAGCCTGTCCGTGTGCTCTTGGACTTGCTACCCCTACGGCAGTTATGGTAGGTATCGGGCGCGGAGCACGTGAAGGCATCCTCATACGCGAAGCTGCTGCACTGGAACAATTATCAAAAGTAACTATTCTTGCCATTGATAAAACCGGAACGCTAACCGAAGGAAAGCCTAAAGTAACTGATACCTTCACCCTTCCTACCGATTCCGAAGAGTCGCTTTTACAAGCGGTATACGCCTTGGAATTAAAATCCGCTCACCCCTTGGCAGGAGCAATAGCAGAATGGTGTG